>NZ_JBFUGJ010000027.1:0-36464 GCF_056402975.1 Mesorhizobium sp. P3_A9
GAAATTGCCGCCATTGGAGAGGAACACCACGGCGTCGACATCGTCGGCATAAACAAGGTCGCGGAATGTGTCGCGCAGTTCCGCATAGCTGTCGAAGGTCAGCGGATTCTTGCGCTCCGGCCGGTCGAGCCGGACCTTGGCGATCCTGCCCTCGACTTCCCACAGGAAATGCTTTGGCTTGATGTTGGCCATCCCTGTCATTCGCGTCCCTCCCAGTTGCTGCGGAACGAGGTCAGCATGCCGGTCAGCCGGCGCGCATCCTCTTCGCTGACCTTGCCCAGCAATTCGCCGATCCAGCCCTCATGCGCCGCGGCAATGGTGGCAAAGGACTTGGTGCCTTCATCGGTCAGCCGCACCATCGACGTCCGGCGGTCGCCATTGCGGCGGGCGCGGGCGACCAGCCCTTCCGACACCAGCCGGTCGACAATGCCGGTGACATTGCCATTGGAGACCAACAGGAAGCGCGACAGGTCGCTCATCAGCATGCCTTCCGGCACGCGGTAGAGGGCCGCCATCACGTCGAAGCGCGGCAAGGTCGTATCGAATTCTTTCTTCAGGCGCTCGCGCAGTTCGGCCTCGATCGTGCGGGAGGCGCGCAGCAGCCTGATCCACAGGCGCAGCCGGTCCTTGCCGGGTCCCGAGGGTGCGGGCAGGGGGCCGGCTACCATGTTTCGCCTCCTGAGATCGAGATTGCCTGTCCGGTAATCGATGCCGCCGCATCGCCGCACAGCCACAGCACGGCGGCGGCAACTTCCTGTGGCTGGATGAAGCGGCCCTGCGGGTTGGTCGAGGCGAGGCTTGTTCGCGCCTCTCCGGCCGAGCGGCCGGTCTTTTCCATGATGCGCTGGATGGACTCTTCCAGCATGTCGGTTTCCACAAACCCCGGGCACACCGCGTTGACGGTGACGCCGGATTTCGCCGTCTCGGCGGCAAGAGCCCGCATCAGGCCGACGACGCCATGCTTGGCGGCCACATAAGGCGCGACATAGGCATAGCCCTTCAATCCGGCGGTGGAGGCGATGAACACGATCCGTCCCGATTTCCGCGCGGCCATGCCGGCCAGCGCCGGCTTCACCGTCAGGAAGGCCCCGGTCAAATTGACGTCGAGCGTCCGCTGCCAGTCGCTGAGCGCGGTTCTGTGCGCCGGCGCGCTGCCGGACATGCCGGCATTGGCGACGACAATATCGAASGGTCCGCGYGCSGCTTCCGCCGTCTGGTAGAGCGACGCCATCGACGCCTCTTTGGTGACATCGGCGGCAATGGCGAAAATGCCTTTGCTTTCGCTGGCCACCTTGGCCAGCTCAGCTTCACGTCGACCGCAAATGGTCACACTGACGCCGGTGCTAGCCAGCGCCAGCGCGATGGCCCGGCCGACGCCGGAACCGCCGCCAGTGACCAGCGCATGCTTACCGGTGATCGCTGTTGCGGCCGTCATACTTTCAGCCCCGCGGCGGCATCGCGCTCGGCCAGCCGGTAGAGCTGGTCGCGCCCGGGCAGATAGGGATCCGGCCACTTCACGCCACGGTCGCCAAGCGTCACCGCCGCATGCAGCGTCCAGTAAGGGTCGGCGAGATGCGGCCGTGCCAGCGCCACCAGATCGGCGCGGCCGGCCATCAGGATCGAATTGACATGGTCCGGCTCATAGATGTTGCCGACCGCCATCRTCGCCATGCCGACCTCGTTGCGGATGCGGTCCGAAAACGGTGTCTGGAACATGCGGCCATAGACCGGCTTTGCCAGCGCCGAAGTCYGGCCGGCCGAGACGTCACAGATGTCGACACCGGCCTCATGCAGCAGCCGCGCGATCTCCACCGCGTCGGCGGGCGTCACGCCTTCGATGCCGACCCAGTCATTGGCCGAAATGCGCATCGAGATCGGCTTTCCCGCCGGCCAGGCGGCGCGCACGGCGCGGAAGATTTCGAGGGGATAGCGCATGCGATTCTCCAGCGAACCGCCATATTCATCCGTGCGCCGATTGGTGACCGGGGTGATGAAGGACGACAGTAGATAGCCATGTGCTGCGTGGATCTCGAGCATGTCGAAACCGCAACGGTCGGCCATCTCGGCGGAGGCCACGAACTGGCCGCGCACCAGATCCATGTCGGCGCGATCCATCGCCTTCGGCACCTGATTCTGCGCCGACCACGCAACCGCCGATGCCGCCATGATGGGCCAGTTGCCGGACGCGAGCGGCACGTCCGTGCCTTCCCAGCCAAGCCGGGTCGAACCCTTGGCGCCGGAATGGCCGATCTGCGCGCAGATCTTCGCCTCGGTCTCAGCGTGGACGAAGTCGACCAGCCGCTTCCACGCCACTTCATGTTCGGGCGCGTAGAAGCCGGGACAGCCGGGCGTGATGCGGCCTTCGGGGCTGACGCAGGTCATCTCGATATAGATGAGCCCGGCGCCACCCTTGGCGCGCTCGGCATAATGGGTGAAGTGCCAGTCGGTCGGGCAGCCGTCGACGGCCTTGTACTGCGCCATCGGCGAGACGACGACGCGGTTGTTGAGTTTCATGTCGCGCAACTTGAACGGCGCGAACATCGGTGCCCGGCGCAGCCTGTTGCCGCCGGCGCCCGCTTGGCGCTGGAACCACTCTTCCGCACCACCCAGCCATTCGGCATCGCGCAGCCGCAGATTCTCGTGGCTGATGCGCTGCGAACGGGTCAGCAGCGAATAGTTGAACTGCACCGGATCGAGACCGAGATAGCGCTCGACCTCCTCGAACCATTCCAGCGAATTGCGCGCCGCCGATTGCAGCTTCAGCACCTCGGTGCGGCGGGCATCCTCATATCTACGGAAGGCGGCGTCGAGGTCCGGTTCGGTCTCGACATATTCCGCCAGCGCCACGGCACTTTCGAGCGCCAGCTTTGTGCCGGAGCCGATCGAGAAATGCGCCGATGCCGCCGCGTCGCCCATCAGCGCCAGATTCTTGTACGACCAGCGCTCGCACAGCACGCGCGGGAAATTGATCCAGGCCGAACCACGGATATGGTTAGCGTTGGTCATCAGCGCCTGGCCGCCAAGATGCTTTTCGAAGATCCGCTCGCACACCGCGATCGATTCCTGCTGCGTCATCGCGCCGAAGCCGAAGGCAGCCCAGGTCTGTTCGCTGCATTCGACGATGAAGGTCGCGGTCTCGCTGTCGAATTGGTAGGCGTGTGCCCACACCCAGCCATGCTCGGTCTTCTCGAAGATGAAGGTGAAGGCGTCGTCGAATTTCTGGTTGGTGCCGAGCCAGACGAACTTGCATTTGCGGGTGTCGATGTCGGGTTTGAAGATATCGACGAAGGTGTTGCGCGCCCTGGAGTTCAGYCCGTCGGCWGCGACGACCAGATCGTRYGTCKCCATRTARGGYTTGGGRTCGGCRATATCGGTCTCGAASRYSAGYTTGACGCCGAGTTCGCGSGCSCGSCGYTGCAGCAGGACCAGCAGCCGCTTGCGGCCGATGCCGCAGAAACCRTGGCCTGWCGARACCGTGCGCACGCCGTCATGGATGACGGCAATGTCGTCCCAGTAAGCAAAATGCTTCTTGATCCAGACGGCGCTGACCGGATCATTTTTGGCGAGGTTCTCGAGCGTCTCGGCCGACAGCACCACGCCCCAGCCGAACGTGTCGTCGGCGCGGTTGCGCTCGAACACCGTCACATCGTGCGCRGCGTCCCTSARYTTCATCGARATGGCAAAGTAGAGGCCGGCTGGTCCGCCGCCGAGAACCGCAACCTTCATGTCTGCGATCTCCTCTTCGCTTGCTGTCTCGTGAGTATCGCGCCGGCGGCTAGATATTTCAAGCTTAAAGTTTTATGTCGAAATCATTATACGGACATCGGGCGGCGCGCTTGCGTGTCGTCCCGCAAGCGCGCGCCTGATGTCACTTCTCCGGATTCTTCGGGCTCCACAGAACCGTCTCGGCGCCCTTCTCATAGGCCATGCCGTCGGGATAGCTGATCGCTTCCAGCTGCARTCCCCAGGGCGCCTGGAAATAGAGAATGGTCTGGCCGGCGGCAGGTCCKTCCTTGACCGGCAGAGGCCCCATGCGCGTCTTGACACCCTTGCCATCGAGATAGGCTTTGGCCGCGGCGACGTCGTCGACATAGAAGGCGATGTGGAAGCCGCCAATGTCGCTGTTCTTTGGCGTCAAATCCTTCTGATCGGGCGCAGTGTATTTGAACAGTTCGATGTTCGATCCATAGCCGCAGCGGACCATGGTGACCTGCTCGATGACCGCCTTGGGATCGACACCCAGCAGATCCTGCATGAAGGTGCCTTTGTCGTCGGCGAACGGACCGAACGACATCGCCTTCTTGCAGCCGACCACTTCGGTGAAGAAGTCGACCGCCTGCTTCATGTCGGGGACGGTGATGCCGGTATGGTCGTGCCCGCGCATGCCTGGGATCGAATCCGCCGAGGCCATGCCGGCGCTGCCAAGGACAGCAGCGGCGAGCGTTGCATTTCGAAGTGTCGTCTTCATGTCAGTCCTCTCCATTGGCGGGACCTGGGTCTTTGCGGTCGCACGTCCGAAGCCCGCTTTTCGGCGTGCGTGTGCATTTCATGTCGGCGGCTTGGCGGCGGAAGGAATGTCCAGCCAGGTCGCGTCGATTTCAGGCAGTGGAATGGCGGCGATCAGATCGCGCGTGTAGGCCTGCTTGGGGTTGTCGAACAAAGCGTCGGTGGCGCTGGCCTCGACGATGACGCCTTCGCGCATGACGATCACTTGCTTGCACAGCCGCCGGATGACCGACAGATCATGGCTGATGAAGGCGACCGTGAGGCCCATCTCGGCCGCCAGCTTCTCCAGCAAGGTAAGGATCTGCGCCTGCGTCGAGACATCGAGCCCGGAGACGATCTCGTCGGCCAGCACGAATTTCGGCGACAGCGCCAGCGCGCGCGCAATGCCGACACGCTGGCGCTGGCCGCCCGACAGTTCGTGGCGGTATCGGCTGGCAAAGCTCTGCGGCAGGCCGACGCGCTGTAGGGCCTCTGCGACGCGGCCCTTCAAATTGTCGCCAAGACCGTTCTGCTTCAGCGGCGCAGCGACGATGCTGGCGATGGTGCGGCGCGGGTTGAGCGACGACATCGGATCCTGGAAGATCATCTGCAGATTGCGGCGCAACGGCCGCAGCTCCGCCTCCGGCAGATGCGTGATGTCGCGGCCATCGAAAGTGACGCTGCCGGCGCTGGGCTCCAGCAACCGCACCAAAGCGCGGCCGAGCGTCGATTTTCCCGACCCGGATTCGCCGACAATGCCGGTCACCGATCCCTTGGGCAGATCGAAGTCGAGCCCCTTTAGAATCTGGGCCAGCGGCGCGCGTCCGATCAGCGGCTTGCGCGTCATGTCGGGCAGCGCGACCTTCAGCCCGCGCACGGAAAACAGCGGCTCAGCCATGTGGCCGCCTCCAGGCTTGGTCGGCGGCAGCGATCTCCGAGGCGAGCCGGGCCAGCACGGCATCGTCTACAGGCTTCAACGAGGCGAACGGGTCGGTGTAGCGCGGGGTGGCGGCCATCAATGCCCGCGTATAGGGGTGTTGCGGCGCGGCGAAGAGCGCTGCCGTCTCGGCCTCCTCCACCACCTTGCCGGCATAGAGCACAGACACCTTCTGACTGATCTTGGCGACGACGCCGAGATCATGGGTGACAAACAGGATCGCGGTGCCGTGTTCACGTTGCAACGCAGCGATCAGGCGCAGGATCTGCTTCTGCACGGTGACGTCGAGCGCCGTCGTCGGCTCGTCGGCGACGATCAGCCGTGGTTCGGCAGCGAAGGCGGCCGCGATCAGCACGCGTTGCCGCATGCCGCCGGAGAGCTCGTGCGGATAGCTTTTCAGCACGCGGTAGGGGTCGCGGATCTGCACCTCGTCCAGCAATTGCCGGACACGCTTGTCCGCCCTCTCGCCGCTCCAGCCGAGGATGCGCACCAGCCGGTCGGTCATCTGCGGACCGATGCGGCGCGACGGGTTGAGCGCGGTCAGCGGATCCTGCGGGATCAGCGCCGTGCGGGCACCGATCAGCGTGCGTCGYGCCTTGGGSKGYAGCYKGCCGAGGTCYTCGCCYTCGAGCWKCATRTCGCCTTCGACGATGCGYACGCTYGKCGGCAGCACRCCAAGCACCGCCTTGCCGATCATCGTCTTGCCGGCGCCGCTCTCGCCGACCAATGCGCGGACTTCGCCGGGCTGCACGGCAAGCGATACAGAGCGCAGCACGCGCTGGCCGTTCGGCAGCACGGCGCTGAGATTGGCGATGTCGAGGCAGGCGCTCATCGCAGCACCGGGTCGAAGCGCGCTTTCAGCGCCTCGCCGAACTGGCTGAACGACAGCACGGTSAGGATCAGCGTGATCAGCGGAAACACCAGCACCCACCAGGCCTGGTGGATCGACAGCCGGCCCTCGGCGATGATGCTGCCCCAGGTCGGATCGTCGGTCGAGATCGACAGATTGACGAACGACAGGATCGCCTCGACGATGACGGCGATACCCATCTCCAGGGACAACAGCGCCACGATCGACGGCACCACATTGGGCAGCACTTCGCGCAGCATGATGCCGATRCGGCCRTAGCCGGCGATGCGGGCRTTCTCGACATAGTCCATGCGCGACTGGCCCATSGYCTCGGCGCGGATCACCCGGCAGAAACGCGTCCAGTCGATGATCGCAATCGCAAGGATGACGGAGCTCAAGCCGGTGCCGAGCACCGCGACCAGCAGGATGGCGAACAGCACCGGCGGAAACGCCATCCAGACATCGACGATGCGCGAGATGATGCGGTCGGCCCAGCCGCCGAAATAGCCGGCGAYCAGMCCSAGCGTCGAGCCGACCAGGCAGGCGGCGATGGCCGCGGCAAAGGCGACGATGAAGGCGATGCGGCCGCCGAAGATCAGCCGGGACAACAGATCGCGGCCGAGGCTGTCGGTGCCCAGCCAATAGCCGGGCTCGGCGCCATTAATCCAGAACGGCGGCAGCCGCTCCAGCATCAAATCCTGCGCCAGTGGATCCTGCGGCGCGACCAGCGGCGCGAAGATCGCCGCCAGCAGCGCCAGCAGCAGCCAGCCGCCGGCGAGCCACAGCCTGGGGCTCAATCCGCGTCTTGAGGCTCTATCCATGGCGCAGCCTCGGATTGAGCAGCGCGTACATCATGTCGACGGTGAGGTTGATCAGCACGAACAGCAGCGCGAAGACCAGCACGATGCCCTGGATCAGCGGCAGGTCGCGGTTGATGACGGCATCGATCGCCATATTGCCGAGGCCTTCATAGGAGAACAGCCGCTCGACGATGACCGTGCCGCCGATGAGGAAGGTGAACTGCACGCCGACCAGGGTCAGCGTCGGCAAAGCGGCGTTCTTCAATGCCTCGCGCAGGATGACCTGCGTTTCCGAAAATCCCTTGACCCGCGCCAGCACGACATAGTCGAGGTCCAGCACCTCCTTCAGCGACTGTTTCAACAGCTGCGAGATGATCGCGGCCAGCGGCAGCGCCAGCGCCACCGCCGGCATCAGCATGTGCTTCAGCAGATCCCAGGTCAGGTCGAGGCGCAGGCGTAAAATGCTCTCGAACAAATAGAACTGGGTGACGAAGGGCAGGTCGAGCTGCGGCGAAACCCGGCCGGAAATGTCGAAGATCGGCACCAGCACGCCGAACAAAAGGATCAGCACCAGACCCCACAGGAAATCGGGAATGGAAAGGGTGGCACCGCTGACGATATCGATGCCGGCCTCGACCGCCGTGCCGCGTTCGCGGGCGCCGAGGATCGCCGTCGTGCCGCCGAGCCCCACCGCCATGATGAGGGCGACGATGGCAAGTTCCAGCGTTGCCGGCAGCCGGTTGAAGACCAGGCCGAGMACGTCTTGYCTGAGCGAGATCGAGGTGCCGAAATCGCCCCTGACGACACCGGACAGCCAGATGAAGAATTGCTGGACGATGGTCTTGTCGAGCCCGTAGAGCGCACGCAACCGGGCAATGTCGGCATCGGTCGCGCCAGGCGGCAGCATCATCGCGATCGGATCGCCGGGCGCGACGCGGATCACGACGAAGACGACGACGGCCACGCCGAACAGCGTGATCAGCATCGTCAGCAGACGGATCAGGAATCGTTGCAGAAGCATGTAAATCTTTGCGGGAGCCCGTCGGCTCGTATGCCCGATGGAAATGCGCGCCGTCATTGACGACGGCGCGCGGCAATTCCAGACCGATATCAGGCCGGGGTCATCAGGGCAGGCAGCAGCGCGCCGGAAATGTGCTGCACCACGTTGACGCCCTTGGCATGCACGATCGGCTGCGCGAACTGCAGCAGCGGCAGCACATAGGCCTGYTCGGCGATGTATTTGTCGACCKCTTTCCAGCCGGCRATGCGYTTGGCYTCGTCCTTCTCGCCCCACAGCGGTCCGATCTTGGCGTCGAGGTCGTCGGTCTTCCACGACGAGTGCGGCGACGGGCCGAACATGGCGAAACCGGTCGAGGTGGTCGGATCGCCGATGGCGTTGCCCCAGTTGTAGAAGGCGGCAGGCGCCAGCTTGTGCGCGGCACGCAGTTCATAGTGCTTGGCGATCTCATAGACCTCGATCGTCGCCTCGATGCCGACCTTGCGCCACATGCCGACGATCGCCTGCACCATCTCGTAGTCCTTGGGCTTGAAGCCCTTGGTCGTCTGGATGGTGATCTTGGCGGGCTTCTCCGGCGAGTAGCCGGAGGCAGCCAGCAATTCCTTGGCCTTCTCCGCATTGTGCTCGACCTTGATCGACGCATCGTAGGCGGCATATTCCGGCGTTTCCAGCGTCGCGATCGGCTGGCCGTAGCCGCGCAACAAGCGCTTGACCAGCAGCTCCTTGTCCACCGCCATCACCGCCGCCTGGCGGACGTTCTTGTCCAGCATGGCGTCCTTGTTGTTGAAGAAGATCATGCCGATGTCGGAGACGTTCTTGCATGAGCCGGCCAGACCGTCCTTGGCGATCAGCCGGTCATATTCCTCGTACGGGATCTCCAGCGTCACCTGCGAGGAACCGGACTCGATTTCGGCGACACGGCTCGCCGCGTCGGTGACGAACTTGATCGTCACATTCTCGAAGGCCGGCTTGTCGCCCCAATAGTTCGGGTTGGCCTTGAGCCGCAGGAAGGCGTTGCGCTCGAATTTTTCCACCATGTAGGGGCCGGTGCCGATCGGCGCCTTCTCGAAACCTTCGGCGCCGACCTTCTCGTAATACGCCTTCGGCAGGATGTAGCCGGTCAGGAACGACATCCACTTGAAATAGACCGGGTCGAACTGCACCACGTCGCCGGTGATCTTGTTGCCGTCGATCTTGAAGTTGTTGACGTTCTTCCAGACGAACTGAATCGGGTTGCCGGTCTTCTCGTCACCTGCCCGCTGCAGCGACCAGACGACGTCCTCGGGCGTGAAGGGCGAGCCGTCATGCCATTTCACGCCTTCGCGCACCGTCATCGTCACCTTGGTGCGGTCGTCGTTCCAGCCCCATTCGGTGAGCAGGCCCGGCGCGAAGGACAGGTCCGGCTTCTGCGGGATGAACTGGTCGAACACCGACTGGTAGAGACCCTGGATGGTCGGGTTGACGGCCGAGGGGCCGGTGGTCGGATCCCAGGACGGCAGGTTGACATTGTAGGCGATGGTCAGTTCGCCGGCGGCGGCCTTGGCGATCTTTGGCAAGCCGACGGCGGCCACGCCGAGTGCCGCGGCACTGTATCCCAGCAATTCCCGTCTGTTGATTGTCATGGTCGTTCCCCTTGTTGGTTATTTCTTTTGCGCGGCGTCTTCAGTTCATTGGTCCAGGCTTCGTGGGCAGCAGCGCCATGCCCCTCGTCGCCTCTGTGAAATCTTCGGCTCCTACCTCCCGCCAAGCTGTTGCGCGAGCATGTAGCCCGAGGCCGCCCCGGTGCCGGCGCCCGGCCATGTCGCGGCCCCGGTGAGATGCAGATTGCCAACCGGCGTGTTCCAGCCGGCATAGCCGCGCGCCGGGCGGAACAAAAAGTTCTGCGCCAGATGATGGCTGCCGCAGACCTGGTCGCCGCCGACAAGGTTCGGGTTCTCGCGCTCGAGATCGATGGGCGAGAACACCGAACGGCCGAGGATTTTCGCGCGCAAGCCCGGCGCGTAGGTCTCGATGATGTCGAGCACGCGGTCGGCGTAGGTGTCTTTGACTTGATCCCAATGCGCGGGCGCGATCTTGCCCGCGGCATCGCCCAGGATTTCGGCAGGCAGCATGCGCACCTGCACCCACAGCACATGCTTGCCCTGAGGCGCGCGCGACGGGTCGATCGCTGTGGGCTGGCCGACGACCAGCACCGGCTCGTCCGGAAGCGTGCCGGCCATCGCTTGCTGGTAGGTACGCGACATCGCATCGAGCGACGGCGACAGGTGGACATAGGCAAACTGTCGCAACTCCGCTCCGGCGCGCCAGTCCGGCAGATCATCGAGCGCCAGATGGATCATCATCGTGCCCGGCGCGTAGCGGAATTTCTGCATCGCCGTATCGAAGCCGGCATTGCCGGAACCGCTGGGCAGCAACTTCCCAGTCAGCGCCTTGGGTGCGACGCCGGCGATGACCGCCTTGATCGCTGTATGCGTCTCGCCGGATGCGAGCCGCACGCCGGTCGCCTTGCCGGCGGAAACCGTGATCTCGGCAACTTCGGCGCCGGTAACGATCGTGCCGCCGGCAGCCGTCACCATGCCAGACAGCGCCCGGATGATGGTATCGGCGCCGCCCTTGCCCAGCACCATGCCAAAGCTCTGGTTGGCCATCGATTCCAGATAGGGAAACACGGCGCCGCCGGCGATGTCGGGAGCGAAATCGAGATGCATGCCCCAGGTGGCGAGCGTCGCGCGCACATGGGGTGAATCGAAATTTTCCTCCAGCCACGCGCGTGGCGACGACAGCAGTAGCCGTGCGGTGTCGAGCGCGCCGGCGACACCCTTCTTGCGCCACAGGTTCCAGGCGGTGCCGGCCAGCGCGCGGGCGCTCATCGGCGAACCCAGCAGCCGGAACAGGTGTTCGGCCTCCGCCGGGAAGGCGGCAACCAATCTGCGCCATGTCGCGGCATCGGCTGTGGAGAAAGCTGCCATCCGGCTCGCTGTCTTTTCCAAGTCGTTGCTGACGCCGAACCAGCGTCCGTCCGGAAAGGCGCTGGCGAAACAGTCGGCGACCGGCGCGAACTCCAGCCCCTGCGCTTTCAATTCATTTGCATATTTCCGGTGGAAGGCGGAGCCGGCAAACAGGCTCAGATTCATCGCGCCGAAATCGTGACGGAAGCCGGGAAGGGTGAATTCGCGGGTCTGGACGGCACCGCCGATTGTTGCGCTGCGCTCGAAAATCCCGGTTTTCCAGCCTTTGAGCGCCAGATGCGCGGCGCATGCCAGACTGTTGTGGCCCGCCCCGACAAAGATGGCGTCGAACTCGCTCACGCCCCGTTCCCATTTCCTTTATGCTTAAAGATAATTGCAGATGCATATGTTTTCGTCTAGTAGGATATTAAGGGCCGAGACGAGCCTTGATCATCATCGAAAAGAGGGAACAGAGACAATGGACACCCAAAAACTCCTCGGCGAAGTCGCCGGCCAGTTGCTTTCAGGCGCCATCAAGGTGGTCGACCTCTCGGCGCCGCTCGGTCCCGACACACCGCTGATCAAGCTGCCGCCGGAGCTTGCCGTCGACACGCCGAAGGTCGAGATCCACAACATCTCCCGCTATGACAAGAACGGTCCGTGGTGGGCGTGGAATTGGCTGAAGCTCGGCGAGCATTCGGGCACGCATTTCGATGCGCCGCAACACTGGATCAGCGGCAAGGACTATCCGGACGGCGCCACCGACACCATTCCGGCGCAGAATTTTGTTGGCCCGGTCAACGTCATCGACTGCTCGAAGGAAGCCGCTGCCGACCATGATTTCCTGCTCACCGTCGACCACATCAAGGCGTGGGAAGCCAAGCACGGCGCGATCAATGCCGGCGAATGGGTGGTGATGCGCACCGACTGGTACAAGCGCAACGGTTCGGAAGCCGAGTTCCTCAACGCCAACGAGACCGGCCCGCACACGCCAGGCCCGACGGCCGAAGCCATCCAGTTCCTGATCAGCAAGGACATCAAGGGCTGGGGCTCGGAGACGATCGGCACCGATGCCGGCAAGGCCGGCGGCATGGAGCCGCCATTCCCGGCGCACACGCTGATGCACAAGGCCAACCGGTATGGTCTGGCCAGCCTTTGCAATCTCGACCAGCTGCCGCCGAAAGGCGCCATCCTGATCGCGGCACCGCTCAAGATCGAACACGGCACCGGCAGCCCGATCCGCGCGCTGGCGCTGGTTTCGAAAGGCTAGGCGAAGGCACACTGAGGTGGGCCAGCCCGATCACATCATTGTCGGCAGCGGCATCAACGCGCTGGTCTGCGCGGCGATGCTTGGCGGCAAGGGCGCTGATGTACTCGTCCTCGAGCGCAACGACCGCATCGGCGGCTGCATGCGCACCGAGGAGATCACCGCGCCCGGCTTTATCCATGACGTGATGGCGACGACCTTCGTGCTGTTCATCACCTCGCCGGCCTTTGCAGCAYTGGGCGGSGACCTSGCCCGGCAYGGGCTGGAGTTCTGCCAYACGGCCAMGCCGACCGGCGTGCTGCGGCCGGACGGCAGCCATGCCGTGCTCAGCACCGACCGCGCCGCCAATGTTGCGGCAATCAATTTGATCGCCGCTGGCGACGGTGACCGGCATGCGGAGGATGTCGGCGGCATCGAGCGCAATGCCGGCCTGCTGTTCGGCCTGCTCGGCGGCAGCCTATGGTCTTATCCCACGGCCAAGCTGCTGACCGGCGATGCCTGGCGGCGTGGTCCGCGCGGCCTTGCCGCCTTTCTCGGCGAAGCGCTGGTGCCGGCGCGCAGCTGGCTGGAAAGCACCTACCAGTCCGAAACCATCCGCGCGCTTTGGGCGCCCTGGGTGCTGCATGCCGGGCTGGGGCCTGAGGATGCATTCTCAGGCCAGATCGCCAAGGTGATCGCCTTCGCGCTGGAAGCCGCCGGCGCGCCGATCGTCAAGGGCGGCGCGAAGAACCTGCTTGCCGCCTTCGAGGCCTTGATCCGGGAACGYGGCGGYGAMATCCGCACCGGCGCCGATGTCGCCTCGATCGTCCAGACCGGTGGCCGCGCGACAGGCGTGCGGCTGGCTTCGGGCGAGACAATCACCGCCAACAAGAGCGTCATCTGCTCGGTCACGCCGACTCAGCTTTATGGTCGGTTGCTCGGCGCGGATGCTCCCAAAGCCGATGTCGAGGCGACACAGAAATATCGCTACGGCAAAGGCAATTTCCAGATTCACTATGCGCTGAACAAGCCGCCCGCATGGCGTGGCGAAGGCCTGGACAAGGTCGCGTTGCTGCATCTGACGCCTGGATTGGATGGCGTGTCCAAGGCTTGCAACGAGGCGGCGCGCGGCATGCTGCCGGAAGTGCCGACCATCTGCGTCGGCCAACCGCATGCGCTCGACCCGTCGCGCTGTCCGGAGGGCAAGGCGATCCTGTGGCTGCAACTGCCCGAGGCGCCCCGCCACATCAAGGGCGACGCCGCCGGAACGCTTCAGGCGCCGGCCGACGGACAATGGACCGATGCACTGCGCGAGGCCTATGCCGATCGCGCCGAAGCCATCCTTGCCAGCCATATCGACGGCTTCAAGGATAGCGTGATTGCGCGCCGGGCCTATTCGCCGGCCGATCTCGAAGCGATGAACATCAATCTCGTCGGCGGCGATCCCTATGGCGGCTCGTCGACCATCGACCAGGCCTTCCTGTGGCGGCCGTTCAAGACCAGCCGCAACCACCAGACCGGCATCAAAAACCTCTACCATATCGGCGCCTCGACCCATCCGGGTGCGGGCCTCGGCGGCGGCTCCGGCTTTCTGCTGGCGGGGAGGCTTTGATGGAGCAGAAGGTCGCGGAAAAGCGCCAGCGCATTTCGACCCTGGGTCAGATCGGCCTGCAACAATTCGCGCCCTATCTGATGAACCGCATCATGGGCCGCTACAACGCCACCTTGCGCGACGATTTCCGCAAGCAAGGGCTGACCATTCCGCAGGTGCGCACTCTCGCGGTCCTTTCGGTCGCCGACGGCGTCACCGTCAACGATCTCTCGGTCTACACCGTCATCGAGCAGTCGACCTTGAGCCGCACGCTCGACACGCTGGAGGGGCAAGGGTTCGTGCGGCGCGAGCAAGGTGTCACCGACAGCCGCATTCGCCACGTGTTCCTGACCGACGACGGCCGCGCCGAATTCACCCGCGCCTGGCCGGCGATGCATGACGCCTTCGAGGCGATGTTCGACGATATCGACGACGCCGAATATGCCGCGCTCATCGCCACGCTTTTGAAGATGCTGAAGAACATTCGCAAGCACGACATCTAGACGTACGCGCCGGTCGCATCGGCCGGCAACGGAAGGTTGGAAAAATGGCCGAACGGTCTTTTGCCAAGGAAGTCGAAAAGCTCCGGCTCGGCGCTGGCGAGGAGTTTGCCGGCGAAGGTATCCTCGCCATCACCAAGGCGCTGTTGCAATGCGGCGTCGGCTATGTCGGCGGCTACCAGGGCGCACCGATCAGCCATCTGATGGACGTGCTGGCCGACGCGCAGGATATTCTGGGTGAGCTCGGCGTGCATTTCGAGGCCAGTGCCTCGGAAGCCACCGCCACCGCCATGCTCGCCGCCTCGGTGCATTATCCCATTCGTGGTGCCGCGACCTTCAAGTCGACCGTCGGCACCAATGTCGCCTCAGATGCGCTTGCCAACCTCGCCTCCGGTGGCGTCACCGGCGGCGCGCTGATCATTGTCGGCGAGGATTATGGCGAGGGTTCCTCGATCATGCAGGAGCGCAGCCATGCCTTCGCCATGAAGAGCCAGGTCTGGCTGCTCGACCCGCGCCCGAACCTGCCGTCGATCGTCAAGGCGGTGGAAGATGGTTTCGAACTGTCCGAGATTTCCAACACCCCGGTCATGCTGCAGGTGCGCATCCGCTGCTGCCACGTCCATGGCCACTTCATCGCCAAGGACAACAAGCGCCCGCCGATGACGGTGGGCGATGCGCTCGACGCGCCACGCCGCGACACCGGCCGCATCGTGCTGCCGCCCGCCTCCTTTCTGCACGAGAAGGAAAAGGTGCAGAAGCGCTGGCCGGCTGCGGTGGATTTTATCGCCAAGAACAAGATCAACGAATTCTTCGGKTCGGAYCATGGCTCGGTYGGCATCGTCMTGCAGGGYGGCATGTACAATGCGGTCATCCGCGCGCTGCAGCGGCTTGGCCTTGCCGACACTTACGGCGAGACGGATGTGCCGCTCTATGTGCTCAACGCCGTCTATCCGCTGATCGACGATGAGTTCCTCACCTTCTGTGAAGGCAAGCAGGCGGTGCTGGTCGTCGAGGAAGGCCAGCCCAATTACATCGAGCAGGCCTTTGCTTCGATGCTGCACAAGGCTGGGCGCGGCACCAGGCTGGTCGGCAAGGAGTATTTGCCGATGGCCGGCGAATACACCGGCCAGGTCATGCTCGACGGCATCGGCACCTTCCTGCGCGCCGAGGCGCCACATCTGCTGCCGGGCGAGGTGCGCGCACCCAACAAGGTCGGCGACGGCGTCGACACCGCGGACCTGATCAATGTCGTGCCCGGTCGCCCGCCGGGCTTCTGCATCGGTTGTCCGGAGCGGCCGATCTTTGCCGCGACGAAGCTGGTCGAACAGGAACTCGGCAAGCATCACATCGCTTCCGACATCGGCTGCCATCTGTTCTCGATCATGCCGCCCTTCGAACTAGGCGCCACCACCATGGGCTACGGGTTGGGGCCGGCTTCCGCCTCGGCCTTCAATTCGCCCGACGCCAAGCGCCGCTCGATCTCCTTCGTCGGCGATGGTGGCTTCTGGCACAACGGCCTGACCTCCTCGATCGGCAATGCGGTGTTCAACAAGAATGACGGCGTCATCGTCATCGTCGACAATTTCTATTCGGCCGCCACGGGCGGACAGGACATCCTGTCATCGCGCGCGGGCAACAAGACCAAGTCGACCAAACATCCGATCACCGAGGCGGTGAAAGGCATGGGCGTCAAATGGCTGCGCCATGTCGACCGCACCTATGACGTGACCAAGATGCAGGACACGCTGCACGAGGCGCTGACGACGGACGAGAAGGGGCCGAAGGTCATCGTCGCCTCGTCCGAATGCATGCTCAACCGTCAGCGCCGCGAAAAGCCKCTGGTCGACAARGCGATCAAGGGTGGCGAGCGTGTGGTGAAGCCGAAATTCGGCGTCGACGAGGACATCTGCACCGGCGATCATGCCTGCATGCGCCTGTCCGGCTGCCCGTCGCTGTCGGTGAAGTCGCTCGACGATCCGCTGCGCGACGATCCGGTGGCATCGATCGACCAGAGCTGCGTCGGCTGCGGCAATTGCGGCGAGGTGGCGGACGCAGCGGTGCTCTGCCCCTCCTTCTACCGCGCCGATGTGGTGCACAATCCGAGCCGCTGGGACCGCTTCCTTGAATCCGCGCGCCGCGCCACCATCGGCCTGCTGCAGCGCCGCCGCGAAAGCCGGCGCCTGACTTTCGCCGATGCTTGACGCTGTCCCGCCATTCCGCGCCAAGGCCGGCGCCCAGGACGACGAGCGCGTCATCAAGCTCGCCGTGCTGGCCGTTGGCGGCCAGGGCGGTGGCGTGCTGGCCGACTGGATCACCGATGTTGCCGAGCGCAATGGCCATGTCGCGCAGTCGACCTCGGTCGCCGGCGTTGCACAGCGCACCGGCGCCACGATCTATTATATCGAGATGGCCCGCGACACCGGCCGGCTGCCGGTCTTTGCGCTGTCGCCGTCGCAAGGCGACGTTGACATATTGATCGCCGCCGAATTGATGGAAGCTGGCCGCGCCATCATCAGGGGCTTCGTTACACCAGAGCGCACCACGCTGATCGCCTCCTCACACCGCATTGCCGCGGTGTCGGAAAAGATCGAGCCGGGTGATGGCCGGGCCTCGTCGTCAAAGGTGCATGCGACGGCGGAAGCGGCATCCAAGCGCTTCATCGCTTTCGACATGGAAAAGATCGCCGCCGACAATGGTTCGATGATTTCGGCCAGCCTGCTTGGCGCGCTGGCCGGATCCGACGCGCTGCCGTTCACGCGTGAAAGCTACGAGCAGGCGATCGGTGCCGGAGGGCGCGGTGTCAAAGCCAGCCTTGCCGCCTTCGGCGCTGCTTATGACCGCGCGCGTGGCACGGCCGCACCTGCGTCAAAGCCGGCAGAGCCGGCGATTGTCGAATCCGCCCTGGGGACAGGGCGCGTCAGCGGCCCGCAAAACCTGCTGCAAGGCTGGCAGGCGCTCGCCGCCCGCATCGACCTGATGCCCGTGGCTGTCCGCGACATGGCGCTCCGGGGACTGAGAAAGGTCGTCGACTATCAGGACATCGCCTATGGGCGGGAGTATCTCGACCGGCTGGACAAGGCTGTCGCGCTGGATGGCGCCGACCATGCCCATGGGCTGTCCATCGCCGCCGCCAAGCATCTCGCCAATGCCCTATGCTACGACGACATGATCCGTGTCGCGGACCTGAAGACGCGCTCGACACGTGACAAACGCGTGCGCAAGGAGGTCGGCGTCAAGGACGGCTCGATCCTGCAGGTGACGGAATATTTTCATCCGCGGATCGAGGAGTTCTGCGGCACGCTGCCGGCGGGGCTCGGCAGCTATATCGAGAACCGGCCGAAACTCGCCGCCTTCCTCGACCGCCGCATCAACCATGGCCGGCGTATCCGCACCGACAGCTTTGCCGGTTTCGCGGCCCTGTGGTTCATCGGCGGCCTGCGCCGCTGGCGCCGCAGCCTGCTGCGCCACAAGGTCGAGATGACCCATCTCGATCGCTGGTACGCGCTGGCGCTCAGCCATGTGCCCGAGGACTATGCGCTCGCCGTCGAAATCCTCAACTGCCGCCGGCTGATCAAGGGCTACAGCGACACTCATGTCCGCGCCCAGTCGAAATTCGACCGCGTGCTCTCAGCTCTCGACTTGCTCAAGGGCCGCGACGATGCCGCCGACTGGATCCGCCGCCTGCGCGAGGCGGCGCTGAAGGACGAGAAGGGCGACATGCTCGATGGCGCTCTGAAGACCGTGGCGACGCTGGGACCAGCTCCGGCAACCGGCAACTGAGGGCGCTTCCCCTAACAGACCTCCCAGTCGCAGGCTCCGTTTTCGGTTTCGGTGAACGTTGTTCATTTTCTGCTTGAACAATGTTCAAAACCTGATAGAGTGCGATTGTGAACGATGTTCATTTCGGGCAGATCGAAAGCCATGGATGGGCATCAAGCATAGTAAGGAAGTTTAATCAGCTCACTGATATCACTGAGATTGAAACACCGCCTTCAACCCGCAGAGCCTCCGGCGCATCGTCGCAGGTTCCGCAAAATGGAAATCGCCATGAACACGCATCTGATGTTGTCCCGGCGCTTTGCGCCTCTGTTCTGGACGCAGTTCCTGTCCGCCTTCAACGACAATTTCCTCAAGAACACACTGGTGTTCCTGATCCTCTTCACGCTGGCCGCCGACCAGGCGGCTTCGCTGGTCACTTTGGCGGGGGCCGTCTTCATGGCCCCCTTCCTGTTGTTGTCAGCCCTTGGCGGCGAGATCGCCGACCGCTTCGACAAGGCGCTGATCGCCCGCCGGCTGAAATTCGCCGAGATCGCCGCGGCGGCAGTCTCTGTCGCCGGCATCGCGCTGTCGTCGATCCCGGTGCTGATGACGGCGCTGCTGATGTTCGGCGTCATCTCGGCGCTGTTCGGACCGATCAAATACGGCATCTTGCCCGATCACCTCGAGCGCAAGGAACTGCCCAAGGCCAACGCCTGGATCGAGTCGGCGACGTTTGCCGCCATCCTCGGCGGCACCATTGCCGGCGGCGTCGTTTCGGCCGACGGCATCGGCGTCACGGTGTTCGGGCCGATCATGATGGCCTTGGCCATCGGCTGCTGGTTCGTCAGCCGCTACATCCCGTCCACCGGTTCGGCGGCGCCCGACCTTGCCATCGACAAGAACATCTTCCGCTCGACCTGGCGCCAGGTCAGCGAATTGCGCACCGACACGCGCATCTGGCGCGCCGGCCTGATGACCTCCTGGTTCTGGCTGATCGGCGCCATCGTGCTGTCGATCCTGCCGACCTTGATCAAGGATTCGCTCGGCGGCAACGAGATCGCCGTCACCGTCTATCTCGCGGTGTTTGCCGTCTCGATCGCGATTGGCTCCGCCATTGCCGCATGGATGTCGCAGGGGCGCATCGTGCTTCTGCCGGCACCGGTCGGCACGGCGCTGCTGGCGCTGTTCGGCCTGCATCTTGCCTGGACCATCTGGAGCATGCAGCCGTCGCCCAGGGCCGAAACACTTGGCCTGTTTTTCGCCGGGCCAAACACCATCCGCGTCGCCATCGACCTTGCCGGCATGGCCATCGCCAGCGCCTTCCTTGTGGTGCCGACTTTCGCCGCGGTGCAGGCCTGGTCGCCCGAAGCGCGCCGCGCCCGTGTCGTCGCTGCCGTCAGCATCGTCAATGCCGGCTTCATGACCGTCGGCGGCATTCTCGTCGCCGTGATCCAGACGAAAGTCTCGACCGGCGGCATCCTGTTCGGGCTCGCCGTGGCCAACGCCGTTGCTGCCTGGCTGATGCTGAAATTCCTGCCGACCAACGCGTTCCGCGACTTCGTCTCCATTCTGTTCCGCGCCTTCCTGCGCCTGGAGGTCGAGGGCATGGACAACCTCAAGGCGGCCGGCAAGGCGCCGATCCTGGCACTCAACCACGTCAGCTTCCTCGACGGTCCGCTGGCGCTGACGCTGACCGATGAAGAGCCGGTCTTCGCCATCGACTACACCATCGCCCAGGCCTGGTGGATGAAGCCGTTCATGAAGCTTGCCCGCGCTCTGCCGCTCAACCCGGCCAAGCCGATGTCGACCCGCACGCTGATCAAGGTCGTGCAGGGCGGCGATCCTCTGGTCATCTTCCCCGAAGGCCGCATCACCGTCACCGGCGGGCTGATGAAGGTCTATGACGGCGCCGCCATGGTGGCGGACAAGACCGGCTCGATGGTTGTGCCGATCCGCATCGATGGGCTGGAGAAAAGCCCGTTCTCCCGGCTGACGTCGCAGCATGTGCGCCGCCGCCTGTTCCCGAAGGTCAAGGTGACCATTCTGGAGCCGGTCAAGCTCGAAGTGCCGCAGGAACTGAAGGGCCGCCAGCGTCGCGCCGCAGCGGGTGCGGCCCTCTATCAGGTGATGTCGGATCTCGTCTTCCGCACCCAGGACATCGACAAGACGGTGCTGGAAAAGATCATCTTGACGGCGAATGAACGCGGCATGAAACGGCTCGCCGTSSAGGATCCGGTCACCGGYTCRCTSAGCTACGGCAAGCTGYTGACSGCKGCCGCCGTRCTCGGYGAGAARTTCCAGAACMTYTAYGCCGAYCAGCAGACGCTCGGCATCATGCTGCCCAACGCCAATGGCTCMTGCGCSACGCTGCTYGGCGTGATGTCGGCCGGCAAGGTGCCGGCGATGATCAACTTCACCGCTGGTGCCGCCAACATCCTGTCCGCTTGCAAGGCGGCGCAAGTTCGGACTGTGCTCACGTCTCGCGCGTTCGTCGAGCAGGCAAAGCTCGGCGCGGTGGTCGAGGAAATCGGCCGCTCGGTTGACATCGTCTGGCTCGACGATCTGCGCAAAACGATCGGTCTCAAGGACAAGTTGCTCGGCCTGCTGCGCAAGTCGACGCCGCGTGCGCCGCGCAAGTCAACCGACCCGGCGGTGATCCTGTTCACCTCGGGCTCGGAAGGCACGCCGAAGGGTGTGGTGCTTACTCACCGCAACATCCTGGCCAATGCGGCGCAGGCGGCCTCGCGCATCGACTTCCACTCGGGCGACAAGGTGTTCAACGTCTTGCCGATCTTCCATTCTTTTGGCTTGACGGCCGGCACGGTGCTGCCGCTGATTTCGGGTGTGCCGGTCTATTTCTACCCATCACCGCTGCACTACCGCCTCGTGCCGGAACTGATTTACGCATCCAATGCGACGATCATCTTCGGCACCGATACGTTCCTCAGCGGCTATGCGCGCACCGCGCACCCGTACGACTTCCGCTCGATACGCTATTGCTTTGCCGGCGCTGAACCGGTCAAGCCGTCGACGCGTATGACCTATATGGAGAAGTTCGGCGTGCGCATCCTGGAAGGCTACGGTGTCACCGAGACCGCGCCGGTCATCTCCATCAACACGCCCATGTACAACCGTTCCGGCAGTGTCGGCAAAATCATGCCCGGCATGGAGTATCGCCTCGATCCGGTGCCAGGTGTCGACGAAGGCGGCAGGCTGCATGTCCGCGGGCCCAACGTGATGGCGGGCTATCTGCGCGCCGAGAAGCCGGGCGTGCTCGAAGCGCTGGCGGACGGCTGGCATGACACTGGCGATGTGGTCTCGGTCGATGAGGGCGGCTTCATCACCATTCGCGGCCGCGCCAAGCGTTTCGCCAAGATCGGTGGCGAGATGATTTCGCTCGCCGCCGTCGAGGCGCTGGCGGGAGAATTGTGGAAAGGCTTGTTGTCGGCAGTCGCTTCCGTGCCGGATGAGCGCAAGGGCGAGAAGCTCATTCTCATCACCGAGGCCCCCGGCGCCACACGTGCCGAACTCCTGGCCTTCGCCAAGGCGAACGGCGCCATGGACCTGATGGTGCCCGCCGAAGTGCGCGTCGTCCAGAAAGTGCCGGTGCTCGGCTCCGGTAAGCTCGACTTCGCCGGCGTGACCAGACTGGTGCGGGGAGAAGGTGCGCCCGCCGCCAAGGTCGAGGCCGCTTGATCAAGGCGACATGCTCAACGACGCCGCGCTGAAAATCGCGGCGTCGCCTGCCGAGCGTTTTGCCGCTAACGAATATGTGATCGGACCCCTCACGCGGCTTCAGCCGGCTCAGTGCTATGCTGTTCCCGGGAATGTGAACCATGGAGGACACGATCATGCTCACCAGATACATTCTGCCCATCGCAGTCGCAGCAGGCACGTTGATGCTGTCGAGCATCGGCTCGCAGGCGCTGCCCGTAGCAAAGCCCAGCGCCGCTCCGTTGCAGGCCGAAAGCGTCGGCTGGAGATGCGGCCCTGGCTGGCACATGAACCCGTGGAGGCGTTGCGTGCCCAACCATCGTCGTGTGATAATAATCGGGCCGGGACATTGGCGGCACCATCACCACTGGCACCACCACTTGTGATCACCGAGCGGATCGACGCGGCACCCGCTCCGAAGCGGTGTGGGCGTTTCCGCTAGAGCAATTCCAGGAAAAGTGTGAACGGTTTTCCGCCCGGAATTGCGTCAAAACAAAGAGTTAGAGGTGGCGTCCCCTGTGACGTCATCTCAATTCCTCATACGACGAGATCCCGCATCGGCTTCACCGCCGCGGACTCCGGAAACACCTTGTCGCCGAGCACTGAGGCCGAGAGTCCGAACTGGTCGGCGAGCAGGCCTTTCAGCACCGCCCTGACATCGCTGGTCGGGGCGAGGTCGCGCTGTTGGTAAAGCTGGGACGGCTTCAAGCCGGGCCAGTCGGCGATGACGCGGCCGCCCTTGATCGCGCCGCCGGCGAGCAGCACCACCGTGCCGGTGCCATGATCGGTGCCGACCGTGCCGTTGATCTGCGCCGTGCGCCCAAACTCGGTGATGGTAACGATCGCTGTGTCCTTCCAGCGCTCGCCGAGCCCCTTCTCGAATTCCTCGAAGGCGCCGTCGAGGCCACCGAGCAGCGTGGCGAGCCGGCCCGTCGCGCCACCTTCATTGACATGCGTGTCCCAGCCGTCGAAGGCGAGCGCTGCAACCCGTGGCCCGTCATCGGCCGCGATCAGTTTGGCGGCACCTTGCGCGGCCTGGCGCATGCCGGCGGCGCTGTCGAGGCCGCCCTTCGGCTTCATCGTCTTGCCGCCCATCTGTTCGTCGAGCGCCATGCGGTCGGCGTCGAGGCCTTTTCGCAGGGCCACCGCCAGCACCGGGTCGCGATGCTGGTAGAGATCGAGAACCCGCGCCGCGAGGTCGCCCGCCGGCGCCGGCAGCGATTGCGGCGCCCAGCCGAGCACAGGGGCAGCACCTCGGATCACCAGCGGCGTCGACGGGCCGACGGCCAGCCCGCCAAGCGTCGCCACACGGTCACCCGCCGGCAGGCTCTCCAGCGCCCGGTTGAGCCATCCGGTGGCAACATGGCCCGGACCGGCAAAACCGCTTTCCAGCACATCCTGGCCATCGAAATGCGAGCGTTCGCGATAGCCGGTCGCGGCGGCATGCACCACTGCCGCCTGGTTTGCCTTGAACAGCCGCGCAAAGACCGGCATCGCCGGATTGACCGCGAAGAAACCGTCGAGCGGCAGCGCCGCGTGCGGGCCGGCGAGTGAAAGAGCGATGTCGCCATGCAGGCCGGCATAGTCGGGATCGCCGATCGGACCGACCGCCGACAGGCCGTCGAGCGCGCCGCGCAGGACGATGACGATCAAGCGCGGATCGCGATTGTCGGCGGCGCGGGCGAAACGCGGCAGGTAGGCCCAGGCAAACAGTGCGCCGCCGGTTATCAGCACGGCGCGGCGGGAAGGATGCGGGGTTTCACACAGCAGGCTCATGACTTGGTCTCCATGGGAGTTGTCGGCGCCGGACCTGTCGCTCGCGCTATCGTCTCTGGAATTCCGGCGCCATCAGCAGCAGCGCCAGGCCTTGCTGCTTGGACTCGGCACGGGCGACCGCCTGCCGCGTCTCCGGCGAGGCGGAAGGGCCGATGACAGCGTCGAGCATGTCGTTGGGATTGCCGATATCCTTGACCTGGCGGGCCGCCTGCCAGGCGATGTCGAGGCGGATTTTCATGCCTTCGGCCGAGGCCCAGCTGTCCGCCTCGTCGGAAAAGCCGTTCGGTCCCGGCGGCTGCCAGAGCGGCTCGCCCAGCGCGTTGAGCCAGTTGAGCGATTGGCCGGGATCGTTTGCCGGACCCGGGCCGGCCGCCCGGCGGATGGCGGCGATGTAGTCGAAGGGCGAGCGCATCTTGGCGAGGGGCGTCGACCAGGCCTCCGGCATGTCGATGAGGGTCGCCGCCATTGCCCTGAGATTGCCGTCGCTCTTGGCGAAAACCTTGGCCAGGCGCGCGACCGCCGCGGGCGGCGGCTCGTCCGCTATGAAATGACGGGCGAGTTCGGTGGCGATGTGCTGCGCCGTCGCCGGATGGCTGGCGATGTCGTTGAGTGCGGCCTCGGCCTGGCCCATGCCGCCGGCCGGATAGGTCTTGCCCAGCAGCACCGCATCGCCCGGCTCATGGGCATTGGCGTTGAAGACAGAGCTGCCGGGTTCGCCCAGCCGACCTTCGCGCCCGGCCATCGTCCAGCCGGTCAGGATGCGCGCGAAGCTGGTGACATCGGCCTGGCTATAACCGCTGCCGACGCCCAGCGTGTGCAGTTCCATGATCTCGCGAGCGAGGTTCTCGTTGAGGCCGCGCTGGCGGTTCTTGCCGGCGCGGGAGTCCGGGCCGATCGACTGCTGGTTGTCGAGATAGAACAGCATCGCCGGATGCCGCTCCACCGCGATCAGCATGTCGGCGAAACGGCCGAGCACGAAGGGCCGGATGGCTTCCCGTTCGAAGGCACCGGCGCTCGCGCGCACGATGTTGTCCTTCGCCACTGAAACGCAGAAATGGTTCGACCAGAAATAGACGAGACGTTCGACAAAGCCGGCCTCGGCGCGCAGCGCCTTGTCGAAGCGCGCCTGGGCTTCTGCGCGGAACAGCGTGGCCTCGATTGGCGGCGCGGGCTTTGCCGCGGCTGTGGACTTTGCCGGGGCTGAGGATGGGGGCACGGCTTGGACAGGCGTAATCGGGGCCGGCGTGGCCTTCGCAGGTATATTCTGGGCGGCTGTATTCTGGGCAGGCATGGTTTGGGCGCTCGCCGTCGCCGGCTGCGCTACAGCTGCGGCCATATGCTCGCGGCCGAGCTTGCGCTGGAAATTCGCCGCCATGCTGGCCTGGATGGCCGGCGTGCTGCCCGGCAGGCTGGCATAGGCCGGATCATCGAGTGAGATCAGGGCGATGTCGGGCTGCCGCAGTTCCGCCTTCAGATAGCCGCGCGGGTCGTGGGCCACCCTGTCGCGGTCGCCGGGCCGCGCGCCGAGGCCGAAGCGGTTGAAAGCGACGAGGGCTGGATCTGGCGGGGAATTGGAAGCCGGGATAGCCAAGTCAGCTCTCCATTGCTGGGGCTTCCAACGCGCGGCGCCGGAAGCCCGTTCGAGCCGTTTCGTGCCTGTTCAACCGAGGTCGTGGGGCCGGCGCTGCGGACGGCCCCGGGCGATCCTACCAGCGATGCCAGCGGTGCCAGTGGCGGTGCGGATGCCCGATATAGAAGGCCGGGCCATGCCAATAATGGTAACCGGGGTAGACCACCACGCGGTTGGGGACGCAGCGGCCCCAGGGATTGGGATGCCAGCCAGGGCCGCAACCCCAGGCGACGTGCTCGACCAGCGCTGGGGCGGCAAGCGGCGCCAGCGGCATCGCCGAGGATGCCGCAACCGTCGCCGCCGTTCCGGTCACCGCGAGAGCGGCGGTGATCGCGTATTTTGTCAGATAGTTCATGACCATGCTCCGAAGTTGTCCGAGGTTGAAAACCTGTCGGCACCAGATGGTCCGGCAGGTCTGCCCTTCATCTCGTTAAACGGGCGCCGTCGGCATTTTCCGTCGGTCGTCACGGCGATTTTTTTGGAGTGGCGGATGGCTGTGTCCCGCTGCGTCTTGCGAGGCCCTCCGCCAGCACGCCGCGATCCTCGGCGGAACCCGCCGCCGCGAACTCGATAATGCGCTGCTCCAGCCGCGTGCGCACGGTGACGTCGGCATTGCGGGCCCGCTCGAGCGCCGCCGACAGGGCCGCCGTGTCGAGGACAGGCTGCCGCAGCAGATCCGCCGCCTCGCGCCTGGCCTGCTGGCCGTCGAGGATGATGTCGTGCGACTCGCGACGGACTTCGCGCAGCGCCTTGCGGAACAGTGTGCGTTGCTGGTCGGGAAGCCGGCCGCCGGCTGCTTCCAGCGAGGTGCCCTGGGCCGATTTGCCGCTTCTTATCCAGACCGCCCCGCCGGCAAGCGCGCCGGCCAGGAAGACGTTCAGCACCACCGAAGCGATAAGAAGATTGCGCCCTGTGCTCATAGGTCTTCCTCGATCGTTTCGGGTCCGGCATCGCCGAACGCCGTCGCATTGGCATCGAGCACATAGTGGTCGGGCTGAACCTCGGGCGTGACGACGGTCACAAGGGCCAGTCCGGCGATGGCGCCGGCCAGCCCAATGCCGGCCAGCCCCAACCCCAGCCACCAGAACCGCTGGCGCCGGCGCCGGACGATGTACCGGTCGGCGCTCCGCAGGATCGTGTCATGCAGCGCCCTGCCGGGGTGGGGGACGCTGTAGCTGTCAAGCAGGGCGTCAAGCGTGTCGGCCTTTCGCGAAATGGCTTGGCCCGCCTCGCTTGAAGCAAAGGCGGCGGCGGCTTCGCGCTCCGCTTGCGGCCAGCGCCGCAAATCGCCGCCATAGGCCTCGGCGAGCGCCGCGAAGCGTCGAGCGTCCATTGCCGGGTCGTCCTCGATGTCTTCAGCCATCTATCTTCCCCTTGCCCTTTGGTGCCGCGTGCCCACGCGGGTTGGAAATGAGCCGCCGGACACCCGCAAGGCGCGGTGAATGTGCGCCATTCATGGTCGCGCCTTTCTCAGTCATGGATGCCATCCCTGGCCAGGATCATCTGCAAGGCTCGCCGGCCGCGCGAGAGCAGGCTCTCCAACGCATCGACGCTGATCTCCAGGGTCGCGGCCGCCTCTATGTTGGACATCTCCT
Organism: Mesorhizobium sp. P3_A9; assembly: GCF_056402975.1. Classification (NCBI taxonomy): domain Bacteria; kingdom Pseudomonadati; phylum Pseudomonadota; class Alphaproteobacteria; order Hyphomicrobiales; family Phyllobacteriaceae; genus Mesorhizobium; species Mesorhizobium sp. P3_A9. Next base: position 26,850 of record NZ_JBFUGJ010000027.1, read on the forward strand.
GATAATAGACCAGGATGATCGCCTCGCGCTGGCGTGGCGCGATTGCCTGCAACGCCTGCTCGATCCGATGCGGCTCTTCGCTTGCATCGGGAAGCGGAGCAGGGTCCACCATGTCCGGCACATCGTCGGTCACCACCTCGCGGCGCCGGCGCAGCCGGTCGTAGCAAAGGTTGAGCGTCACCCGGTGGATCCAGCTGTCGAAGCGCGCGTTGCCGCGCCGCCAGCTCGAGGCATGGCGCCAGATGCGCAGGAAGGTTTCCTGTGCGACGTCCTCGGCCTCCGCCGCGTCGCCCAGCATGCGTACGGCAAGCGAAAGGATGCGCGGCAATTTGCGCGCGACGAGCGTCTGCACCGCCGCGGGATCGCCGGCGCCGACCCGACGAACCAGCTCCTCGTCCGGATCGGCGCTCATCGGCTGGCGCACTCCCGATATTCATCACGCGTCATGGCCTCTTGGTCATTGCTCCGGCTTGGCAGCGGATTTGTGGCCTGGCATCTCGTCCGCCGTCAGAACGCCGTCGCCGTTCTTGTCCAGCCTGGCAAAGCGCTTGGCGAAGAACGCATCGAGCTCGGCGCGATCGATGAAGCCGTCATGATTGGAATCGATGCGCGCGAAGGATTTGGCGGCGTCGCCCATGGCGTTGCGCTTGGCCTGAAAAGCTTCCCACTCCAGCAGGCTGATCTTGCCATCACCATCCGTGTCGGCGGCCATGATCGCCTTCTCCCGCCGCTTCTGGAACTTGGCCAGCGTGATGTCGGACTTGGCCTTAGGCGCAGCAGGGGCGGCGGCGGCCGGCGGCGTGGCAGCAGGAGGCGTGGCGGCCGGGGGCTGCGTCGCCGTCTGGGCGAGAGCCGAAACGGTCAGCAGGCTCAAGGCAGCGGCAAGGATCGAACGGCGTATCATGCTCAGGCGTCTCCGGTTGGCGCATCGGCCACGGCCCATGCCGTAGTCACGCCTCAACCGTTAAACGCCGCGACAGGGGAAATCCGTCGGTCGCCTGTGCCAATCATTCGATTCGGCGACGCCGCCTCATCGGCGTCATCCGAATTCACGCCGGCCGGCCACCTCCCCTGGCGAACGGGCAGGAGCTACGCCGATGGGTCGGCGGCCACCAACTGGTCCGGTTTGAAGCCCGCATGTTGCGGGATCCAGACATCGCCCTCACGGTTGAACCAGTGACAGAGATACATGCCGGAAGCAGCGCCGTCGCTGACCGTCATCTTCGGCCCTCCGGACTTCAGCTTGACGACGTCTCCGGTCTTGAAAGTGTTGGGCATTTTGGACCTCCCATGCTGAGGCCCACGAGTTTCCCACCAAACCCGAGTCGCGACAATGGCGGATATGGGTCGCTGGCAGAGCGATCCATCATGCCAGCTATCAATCCGCAATCTTGCCCAACGTGTCGGCGACGACGGCACCGCGCTTGCCCATCGGGCGCGCTGGGCCCGTGGTGGAGTCGATGGCGGTCTGATGCTCCATCTCCGCATTGATGGCGGCGCCAGCTATGAGGATGATGACCGAAATCCATGTCCACATCATCAAGCCGACAACCGCGCCCAGCGAGCCGTATGTGGCGTTGTAATTGGCAAAATGCTGCAGGTAGAACGAGAACAGCCAGGACGCCGCGATCCACGCCACCGTCGCAATCAAGGCGCCCCAGCTCAACCAACGCCATTTCGCATGTTCGCGGCTAGGCCCGAAGCGATAGAGCAGGGAAATGCCGGTCAGCATGGCGCCGATCAGGATCGGCCACCGAGACACCGCGACGAGCGTTTCCGTCCAGGCATCAAGGTAGAAAAAGCGCAACAGTGCCGGAACCACGCCCACCGTCAGCAACAGCACGATGCCAATCAGCAGCGCTCCGACCGTAAACAGGATCGACATCGCGTTGAGCATGAGGAAGCTGCGTTTCTCGCGCTCTTCATAGGCGATGTTCATCGCGTCGAAGAGGGCCTTCATCCCGCTGTTGGAACTCCACAGCGCAATGCCAAGGCCGATGAAGAAACCGGTGCCGAGAGCGCCGGGTTTCTGACTGGCCAGTGCTTGCAACTGGCCGCGAATGAGGTCCAACCCACCCGATGGCAGCAATCCGCCGAGATAGGCGACATGGTCGGCAACTGTAACCGGGTCGGCGACAAAGCCGTAAATTGAAATGAACGCGGCGAGCGCCGGAAACAGTGCCAGCAACAGATAGAAGGTGGCGCCGGCCGCGACGAGCAGAACCCGGTCCTTGTTGAACTCTTCCCACAGCCGCCAAAAAATATCCTTCCAGCCGAGAGCAGGTATCTGTGATGGCCAAGCCGCGTCGCGCCCCCGATCACCCCGCTCCGCCCTCAGGGTCGCCTTACTATCCTGCGTCGTCGATGCAGCGCGACTGGCCGCTTCTTCATCGATCAACGAGACTTGTTTGCCTGCGGGCTGCGGGCTCTGCTTCGCTTTCGAGGCCACGCGGCGCTCCTTACTCAGCGCCGCGTTCGATCAGGATGGCTGCGGCGGCGGCCAGAGCGGCAAAGGCCTCCCTGGCCACCTCCTGTGCGGCGGCGATTTTGATTCCATCACTCAGACGCACTTTGACTGGGGTGCTGAATGCCTCGTCCTTCATGGCCCGCCTCCTTCGCTCGGATCGATGTCCGACGCGTGGTCAGTAACGCGGCGGAAGGACGACCTGTTCCCACGATGCGGCGTTGAAAACCTCGAGATCGAGGGCTCGACCCGACAGACAGCGATTTTCTCGTCAGCTCAATGCATCTTTTGGCGGCCCGTGGGCGTTGCAAGCAGGTCCATTGTTGAGGTGTGTCCCATGAAGGCGTTGACCAAGCATGAGCTGAAAACCGAGGCGGACCTTTCCGAAGACGCCGACCTCATCGTCAACCGAGCCGGCCACTTTGTGGAGGATTGGATCGAGGAGCACGTCGTCGAACAACCGACCCAGGTCCCCGCCGGGGCCGACGTGGCGCAGGAACTGGCTAGCCAGTGCATCGCCGATGCGAAGGATGAAGGCATCGCCGCCGAAGACATTCAAGATGAGGTCGGCGACCTCAGGGAATACATTGCCGAGGCTATCGCCGAGGAGAGTGGATCACTGGGTTCGGCCGATATCAAAAAGGGCAGCACCGCGTGAGCAAGGGAGCAATTCCCCAACCGGCAACATCGCCATAGCATCGCAGTCCAAGGCGCGTACCGATATGGCGCTCGGAGGGCGCAAAGCCTAATGCCAGAGACGGTCGAGCATGTGGAAAATATGGTGCCGCTTAGGTGACTCGAACACCTGACCCCCGCATTACGAATGCGGTGCTCTACCAACTGAGCTAAAGCGGCCCGGGAGGCCGAGGCCTCCAAGATGGGCTGGGTGATAGACTCAACCGGCCGCGAATTCAAGATGCGACTTGCCAAATCATGCACGAGCGCCCGCGACCACCGAAACCAGGGGTTCGCACCGCCTTGGTGCAAGAATCGCCGGCACATGCCGATTTTGTTTGCCGGAACATCGCCAAGATGGACTTTGGACTGCCCGTCGAGGCAGAATGCGGCGCCCGCCCGTTGATTGATTGGTCGCCTACGGCTAACCATCACGGAAGTTTGGGCAATTTGCAGAGGGAACCCGCTTGGACGCGATCGAAAAAGCGATCCGGAACGCCTTGGAAAAGGGCAATGCCGAGGACCGCGCGTTCCGCGAGAGGGTCTATCGGTCGGCCTTTGCCGCGCTTGATCGTGCGCTCCAGGCCAATCCMGGCGTGACCGTAGAAGTCGCCATCAAGCGCCGCAAGGCGATCCAGGCGACGATCACCGAAATCGAATCCGAGTTCCTGCCGGCGGTGCCGGATGTTGGCCTGGAGGTCGACGCCCCGGCGGGCGAGCCCGCAGCTACTGCGGCGCCCGCCATCGAGATCGGCGACAAAACGCCATCGTCCGCCGTCGCCGTCGACGGGGCCACGCCGCCCGCATCCGATGCGCCGCGCTCGCGCGTGCTGCCGGTCGTTCCCGACATCATGCCGGACGCGACGCTCCCTGGTGCGCCGGCCATCGACATGTCGGTTCCCGCCGCTTCGGGTGCCGCGACGGAAGTGGCGCCCGATCGCGACGAGCGGCGCATTCGCGGACGCCGCCTGCCGCTGACCGCCATTTTCTTCACCGTGACCCTGCTTGCGGCGATCGGCATCGGCGTGTTCTTCGCCATCCAGACCGGCGTGTTCAAGACGGCGGCGCAGCTCGATACGGCGCCGCCGGTGGCGCCGCCAACCGTCGAGGACGATGATTTCACCCCGGCCGATGGCGCCAACGCGCCGGCCAAGCCCGGTGCCGCGGACCAGTCGCGCAACTGGATCAATGTGTTCTCGCCGACCGATCCGACGCATGTCGCCGCTCCGTCGGACGCCAAGGCCGAGGTGATGAAGGACGACAGCGGTCCGTTCCTGCGCATCCAGTCCGGTGCCTCCGGTTCGGCGGTTGCTTTCGATGTCGGGCAGGGCGTGCTGGAGAAGATCGCCGGCAAGCACGCCGTGTTCGACATCATCGCCCGCGCCGAGGACGGCAAGGACACGCAGATCTCCGTCGACTGCAATTTCGGCGAGCTCGGCGATTGCGGCCGCAAGCGCTACGCGGTCGGCCAGCAGCGCAACGAATATCTGTTCGACGTGCAATTCCCCGACAAGCATCCGGGCTCGGCCGGAACCATCGCCGTCAATTCCGATTTCGACAAGCAGGGCAAGGCGGTCAACATCTACGAGATCCGAGTCTCGATCGAGCCGTAAGGACGTCTGCCGCGACCGCCTAACGGTCGAGCAATGCCTGCAGCGTCTCGATACGGTCGGCCTCGTTGGCCGGTTTGTCCCAGCGTAGCCGTGAAATGCGGGGGAAGCGCATGGCGACGCCGGATTTGTGCCGGGTCGAGCGGTTGAGCCCCTCGAAGGCGACTTCCAAGACCAGGCCATTGTCACGGTCCGCCCGCACCGAACGCACCGGCCCGAAACGCTCGACGGTGTTGTCGCGGACGTATTTGTCGATCTGCTTCAACTCCTCGTCGGTGAAGCCGAAATAGGCCTTGCCGACCGGCACCAGTTCCTCCTCGCCCTCAGCTCCGGACCAGACGCCGAACGTGTAGTCGGAGTAAAAACTCGAGCGCTTGCCATGGCCGCGCTGGGCATACATCAGCACCGCGTCCACCGTGTGCGGATCGCGCTTCCACTTGAACCATGGGCCTTTCGGCCGGCCGGCGACATAGGGCGAATCCCAGCGCTTCAGCATCACGCCTTCGATGATCGGGTGCGGCGGTGCCCGGCGCAGCTGCTCAAGCGCCTGCCAGTCAGTGAAGGTGACGAAGGGCGACAGGTCGAAACGGCTCGGGTCGAGCGTTTTCACGAAGGCTTCGAGACGACCGCGCCGCTCGCGGAAAGACAGTCCGCGCAAATCCTCATCACCGATCTGCAGCAGGTCGTAGCAGCGCATGAAGGCAGGATACTGCTGTTGCATCTTCGGCGTCACCGTTTTGCGGTTCAGCCGCTGCTGCAGGTCCGAGAAGGTTCCCGTCGCCTCTCTGGGGTCGCCGACAAGCAACTCGCCGTCGAGTGTCGCGGAAAAGTGCATGGCGTCGGCAAGGTCGGGAAAGGCGCCGGAGACATCGTCGCCGGTGCGCGAGTAAAGCCGGCGGATGCCGCCTTCCGCTACCGCCTGGACGCGGATACCGTCCCATTTCCACTCGGCCGCATAGTCCGCCGGATCGAGCTTTTCGAGATCGCCATCGCCAACCGGGTTCGACAACATTACCGGGCGGAACAGCGCCAGCGCCGTGTTGCGCGGCTGCTCAGCCTTGCCTTCCAGCCACGCGAACAGGGCCGTATAGGGTGGCGACAGCCCGTGCCAAAGCTCCTCGATCTCGGCGACGTCGACCTTGCCGAAATCCGCCAACGCCTGTTTGGCCAGCCGCGCCGACACACCGATGCGCAGGCCGCCGGTGACCAGCTTGATGATGGCAAAGCGTGCCGAGATGCCGGCGCTGTCGAGCAGCCCCGCCAGCACCTTCGGCCCGTCGGAACGGCTTGCCGCCTGCAGTCTTGCCACGACTTCGCCAAGTGTCGGCTCTCGGTTGGGGATCTTGCCGGGCGTTTGCGGCCAGACCAGCGACACCGTTTCGGCGAGATCGCCGACATAGTCGTAGGAATAGCCGAACAGCACCGGGTCCATACGTTCGGTGACCAGCGTGCGCAGCATCGCCGGCTTGACCGCGGCGATATTGAGATCGCCGGTGATGGCGGCCAGCGCCAGACCGCGGTCCGGATCCTCCACGGTGCGGAAATAGTCGACCAGCAGCGTCAGCTTGCCGTTGCGCGACGGCGTCAGCACCAGGCGGTCGAGGAGTTCGGCGAAGCGGTTCATGCCCTCAATCGCCCTCATCCTCATAGCCTACCAGATGCAGTGGCTTTGCGGCGATGCCTTCCAGCTCGCACCAGCGCACCAGCGCTTCCTCACGGCCGTGGGTCACCCAGATCTCTTCGGCGCCAGTCTCCTTGATGGTGGCGATCAGTTCGTCCCAGTCAGCATGGTCCGAGATGATCAGCGGCAGCTCGACGCCGCCTTGCTTGGCGCGCTGGCGGATGCGCATCCAGCCCGACGCGAAGCACGAGATCGGGTCTGGGAAGCGCCGCGCCCAGCGGTCGGCGAAGGCCGATGGCGGGCCGACGACGATGGCGCCGGCAAAGTCCCCCTTACCGCCTTCCACTGTCGCCGGTTCGAGTGTCCCCAGATCGATGCCTTGGCTCTGATAGTACTCGCTGAGCCTGGCCAGAGCGCCATGGATGTAGAGCGGCTTGTCGTAGCCGGCATCGCGCAACAGCCGCATCACCCGCTGCGCCTTCCCCAGCGCATAGGCGCCGACCAGATGCGAGCGTTCAGGAAACTGCGCCGCCGATTTCAGCAGGCGGGCGATCTCTTCCGTGTCGGGTGGATGGCGAAACACCGGCAGGCCGAAGGTCGCCTCGGTAATGAACACGTCGCAGCGGATCGGCTCGAACGGCGCGCAGGTCGCATCCTTCCGCCTCTTGTAGTCGCCGGAGGCGACGATGCGCATGCCCTGATGCTCGACCGATATCTGCGCCGAGCCCAGCACATGGCCGGCTGGATGGAAGCTGACGCTGACGCCATTGAGGCCGATCGTCTCGCCGAGCCGTGCCGCTTGGGTCGTTCCGGCAAAATCCTCGCCATAGCGCAGGCCCATAATGTCGAGCGTCTGCTGCGTCGCCAGCACCGAGCGGTGGCCGGACCGCGCATGGTCGGAATGGCCGTGCGTGATCAGCGCGCGATCCACCGGCCGCACCGGGTCGATGAAGAAGTCGCCCGGCGGGCAGTAAAGGCCCTCGGGCCGGGGATGAAGCAGGTCGCTGGCGCGCATGATCCCCAAGATAGGATATAATTCCGCCACGGGAAGTCTGTTGCCACGGACTGCTGACTCCAGCATACAGCATACAGCACCATCGGCCTCATGCGCCGATAGGACCCATGACATGAAACCGCTTCAGGCCTCGTCCGGCGACTTGAACGCCGATCGCCGCGCCGACTATGCCGAGATGCTTCATGCGGATGGCGATCACGCCGCTGCGGCGGAATTGCTGCTCGGGGCACTCGAATTGACACCGCAATGGGCGATGGGCTGGTTTCGTCTCGGCGAAATGCAGCAGGCGGCGGGTGCATCGGATCTGGCCGCGCAGGCATGGACGGTGTCGCTGCAACTCGATCCGTCTGATCGTCAGGGTGCTGCGCTGAACCTGCAATTGATCGGCAAGGCGCCGGCGTCCGACGCGCTCCCCAGCGCTTTCGTCGAGACGCTGTTCGACCACTACGCCGGGAGCTTCGATGAATCACTGGTCGACAGGCTGGGTTACCGGCTGCCTGAGTTGCTGGATCAGGCCATTCGAACGGCCAAGCCGGGTCGCTTCCCGCTGGCGCTCGATCTCGGCTGCGGCACCGGCCTGATGGGGCAGAGGCTGCGGCCGATTGCCGACCGGCTGGAGGGCTATGACATTTCGACTGGAATGCTGAAGCAGGCTCGGGCCAAGGGCGTCTACGATTTCCTGGGCAAGGCCGATCTGCGGGATTTTTCCTATGCCGGCCCGAAAGCCGAGTTGGTGACAGTGGCCGACGTTTTCATCTATGTCGGCGCGCTCGACGGCATGCTGAAGACAATCGCCGGCTTGCTGGCCGGGGATGGCCTGTTCGCCTTTTCCGTCGAGAAGTTGAGCGGCAGTGGCGATTTCGTCTTGCTGCCATCGCGCCGCTACGCGCACTCTGAAACCTATGTGCGTGAAATCCTGGCCGCCGGCGGATTTTCGATCCTGTCCCTGGAAGCAACCGTGATCCGGCAGGATCGTCGGGAACCGGTCGAGGGGTTGGTCGTTGTGGCCGGGAAAATCCACGCAGCCTGAAGCGTTCGCAATCGGGCCAATGCGGCGATCCTTCCCAACCCAAAAAGGGGGACTGCCCCACTTGTCTCTGTGAAGCCTCTGCTGCGAAAAAGCCCGAATCGCGTGCGCGGGTAAAAAGGGGGCGCGCGCGGAATATCAGGAGGGAGCATATTCGATGCGCTGGAACATGATGATCTTGGCCTCTTGCCTGGCAACAGCCGGCTGCGTCGGCAATTCGATGTCCGAGCGGCAGGACGCCAACATCGAGTCCTCCCTGCAATATGACACCGTGCCATGCGATCAGTTGCTGGCGCAGCGCAACGGGTTGGCGCAGCAGAACAACCTTCCGGTGACCGCGAAGCCGACCTTCTACAATCCCGCGATGGGTTTCGGCCCGTTCACGCCCGATATGCGTACCAAAGCCCAGCGCGACAGCGACAAGGCGGCAGGCGACATCGACGCCATGAACCGGTCGATCGAGCGCCGCGACTGCGGCAAGCCGGACAACCAGAAGAAGAAGTTCGCTCTGCCCAGCTGAAGATACGAAACAATCATTGGTCGCGAATTTATCGCAGGCAGCTGGCTATGTCCTCGCAAGGGCACGATCGGATGAAACTCTCGGACCTTGGAGACCGGATCTGCATCCTGGGGCCGTCCAACAGCGGCAAGTCGACCTTGGCCGACGCGATTGCCCGCAAGCGCGGCCTGGAGCCCATTCACCTCGATCTGCTTCATCATCTGCCCAACACGGACTGGGAACCGCGTCCAAAGGGCGAATTCATCGCCTTGCATGATGCTGCGATTGCCGGTGAGCACTGGGTGATGGATGGAAATTACTCGGTCGGCATGCCGCAACGCTTTCAGCGGGCGACGGGATTGATCCTGCTGGATATCTCCACACCGGCAAGTCTGCTGCGCTATTTCAGGCGAACCCTGTTCGAGAAGGCGAGGCGTGGTGCCTTGGAGGGTGGGCGCGACAGCGTCAAATGGGACATGATCCGCCATATTGCCGTGACGACGCCGAAAAACCGCCGGAGATACCAGGCGATGTTCGAAGAGCTCGACCTGCCAAAGCTGCGGCTATCCTCCGTGAGAGCAATCAAGCAATGCTTCCGGCAATGGGATCTGGCCAGGTAATCTTGGCTAATACCCCGCCTTGCGGTCCACCAGATTGTCGAGCTTTTCGCCGCGCTCGAAGGCGTCCATCTGGCGCAGCATGGT
>NZ_JBFUGJ010000028.1:0-36455 GCF_056402975.1 Mesorhizobium sp. P3_A9
TCACCAGCCCTTCGACCTCGCCATACTCGTCGACGACGACGGCGAAATGCGCCTTGCGCCGCAAGAAGGCGTTGAGCTGCTCCTGCAAGGTCGTGGTGTCGGGCACGAACCAGGGTTTCGAGGCGATCTTCATCACGTCGATCCTGGAAAAGTCATTGCCGACTTCGTTCAACGCACGCAGCAGATCCTTGGCGTGCAGCACGCCGACAATGTTGTCGAGCGAGCCCTTCCACAGCGGCATGCGGGTGTGCGGGCTCTGCAGGATCTCGCGCACCACCGCTTCCGGCGCATTGTCGGCATTGACCGAGCGCATGTTGGTGCGGTGGACCATGATGTCGGAGACTTCAAGCTCTTCGAGGTCGAACAGGCCGCCAATGCGGTCGCGGTCCTCGCGCACCACCTGGCCGTCGCGGCGGAAATCGTCGACCGCGCCGCGCAACTCGTCCTGGCTCGAACGCTGCGGCTCGATGCGCGACAGCTCGTAGCCGAACATGGCAAGCAGGCGTGTGCGCACGGCAACGACCAGCAGGATGAGGATGGCAAGAACGGCAACGACGGTCCAGCCATTGTCCATCTCAGCCGGCTTTCCCGTTGGCTGGGTGGTTTTCCCTCAAGAACGACAGCACTTCCGAGGCCGGCACGTCCTTGGCAACAAAAGCCTGGCCGATGCCACGCGTCAGGATGAAGGTCAGCGCGCCGCGCGACACCTTCTTGTCCTGGGTGATGAAGGAAAGCAGCGCCTCGGCATCGGGCAAATCGCCAGGAATATCGGCCATCCGCCAGGGCAGGCCGACGGCGCGCAGATGCGTCTCGACACGTGCCGCGTCGTCGGGGCTGGCGAGGTTGAGCCGCGAGGAGAACCGGTGCGCCAGCGCCATGCCGATGGCCACCCCTTCGCCATGGACGAGCCGGGTTCCATCATACTGCGTGGCGGCTTCGAGCGCGTGGCCGAATGTGTGGCCAAGGTTGAGCAGCGCCCGGTCGCCGGTCTCGAACTCATCGCGGGCGACGACATCGGCCTTGGCGCGGCAGGCTTCGGCAATGGCCTCTCCCCTCTCCGGCCCGCCGGCGAAGACTTTTTCCCAGTTCGCYTCCAGCCAGGCGAAGAATTCCGGCCGGTCGATCAGCCCGTATTTGGCGAGTTCGGCATAGCCGGCGCGGAATTCGCGGATCGGCAGCGTGTCGAGCACTTGCGTGTCGGCCAACACCAGCTTGGGCTGCAGGAAGACGCCGACAAGGTTCTTGCCGCGCGGGCTGTTGATGCCGGTCTTGCCGCCGACGGAGGAATCGACCTGCGCCAGCAGCGAGGTCGGAACCTGCACGAAATTCATGCCGCGGCGCACGATGCCAGCGGCAAAACCGGTGAGATCGCCGATGACGCCACCGCCCAGCGCGATGACGACATCGCCGCGCTCCAGCCTGGCGGCCAGAATTCCGTCGACCACTGCCTCGAGATGGGCGAAGCTCTTGGTCTTCTCGCCTGGTGGCATCGTGATGACGGTGGGCTGGATACCACCCTTCTCAAGCCCGGCCTTCAGCGTATCGAGATGCGCGGCGGCGACATTCTCGTCGGTGATGACAGCGGCGCGCGTGCCGGGCAGACGGCGCGAAATCTCCTCACCGGCGCGCGACAAAAGGCCGGAGCCGATCAATATGTCGTAGGCACGGTCGCCAAGCCCGACTTCGACGGTGACGGGCTGATCCGCGCTCACGATTCGACCTCGCCCGTCGCTGCGATTTCATCGATGCCGAAATGCCGGCAMAGYGCGTYCRSCACCTCGGCSGCRATGACYTCCTTGCGGTCGTCGCGGGTCGGYACGGTGACATCGGAAGTCGCGTAGACCGGATAGCGCTCGSCCATCAGCCGCTCSAGCACKGCGCGMGGATCGGCRCTTTTCARCAGYGGCCGGTTCTGCTTCTTCGAAACCCGGTCCATCARMAGSTCGAKYTCGGCCTTCAGCCACACCGAMACGCCATGCGCGGCAATAGCCTCGCGCGTCTGCGCGTTCATGAAAGCGCCACCGCCGGTCGACAGCACCTGCGGGCCGTTCTCCAGCACGCGCAGGATGACGCGCTGCTCCAGCGCCCTGAACTCGGTCTCGCCATAGCGCTCGAACAGCTCGGGCACGGTCATGCGCGAGACGCTCTCGATCTCCTGGTCGCTGTCGATGAAGGGTAGCGAAAGCATCGTCGCCACCTTGCGGCCGATCGCCGTCTTGCCGGCGCCCATCAGGCCGACAAAGACAATGGACCGGCTGCCCAGCCGGCCAAGCAGCGCGGCATGGGTCTCGCCTGGAGGATTTGCCTGGTGAGCGTTCATCAGCTGTTTCTTGGGCCCTCTTTGCCGGCGTATCGACATSAAAAGCCRGTTTGCGTCAAGCGTGCCGAGCACGGGCAAGCGTATATCGGCCGGGGGATGGCTGCATCAGAAGTTGCTAACAGGCCTCCGCTTCKTCCTTGAATTGGCCGGATTGGCGTCCCATAAGGGCACWGGGTTTGGAAACGCAGAACAAGAAGACGGGCGAAAATTGATGCCGACACTGTTYCGCTTTGTCGTGACCCTCGCGATTCTGGCCGGCATTGCTTATGGTACGATGTTCGCACTGGTGATGTTCGTCGAGCCGAAAAAGGCGGAGATGAGCGTGCGTATCCCGCCGGAAAAGCTGAATCCCAAGAAGAACTGATCCTCAAGGATGAACAGCGCCGCCCGCATCGAGGCCTTCCTGGAAATGATGAGCGCCGAGCGGGGTGCTGCCGAGAACACGCTGTCCTCCTACCGCCGCGACCTCGAAGACGCTTCGAGCGAGATCGGTGGCGGGCTCGCTGGTGCCGCCGCCGCCGATATCCGCGCCTACCTCGACGACATCGCCGCGCGCGGCTTCGCGCCGACCTCGCAGGCGCGCAAACTGTCGGCGATCCGCCAGTTCTTCAAATTCCTCTACGCCGAGGGCCTGCGCGCGGATGACCCGACCGGCACGCTGGACAGCCCGAAAAAGGGCCGCCCGCTGCCCAAGACGATGAGTGAGGCCGACACCGGCCGGCTGATCGACCGCGCCGCGCAGGAAGCCGGCGACGCCGGGCTCGGTCACGCCGACCGGCTGGCCGCCCTTCGCCTGCATGCGCTGGTCGAGGTGCTCTACGCCACGGGCCTTCGCGTTTCCGAGTTGGTCGGCCTGCCGGTGACGGTGGCGCAGCGCGACGACCGTTTCTTCATGGTGCGCGGCAAGGGCGACAAGGAGCGCATGGTGCCGCTATCGGCCAAGGCGCGCATAGCGATGAAGACCTGGCTTGCCGCTCGGGCCAAGGTGCCTGCCTTCGCCGACAGCCCGTTCCTGTTTCCGGCCGCATCGGACAGCGGCTATCTCTCGCGCCAGGTCTTCGCCCGTGACCTGAAAGGGCTGGCGGCGCGCGCCGGCATCGCCTCAGCGAAGATATCGCCGCACGTGCTGCGCCATGCTTTCGCCAGCCATCTCCTGCAGAACGGCGCCGATCTCAGGGCCGTTCAGCAGCTGCTTGGCCATGCCGACATATCGACGACACAGATTTACACCCATGTGCTGGAGGAGCGGCTGGTGCGGCTGGTCAACGATCATCATCCGCTTGCCGACTAGGCCTCATATCGCTATGTGAGGACGACATTTCACCGCCCGGAACCTTCGTTTCAACGGTTCCGCAGTCCTTGCCTTCCGACGCATCGGTCCGCTCAAGCATGTACAACTACCTGGATTTCGAAAAGCCGGTGCAGGATCTTGAGCTCAAGATCCTCGAGCTCAAGAAGCTTGCCGAGAACGGCGAGGCGGTCGATGTCGCCGATGAGATCGCCAGGCTCGAGAAGCGTTCCCACGACGCGCTGCGCGAACTCTACAAGGCGCTGACGCCGTGGCAGAAGGTACAGGTGGCGCGCCATTCCGACAGGCCGCACTGCGTCGACTACATCAGGGGCCTGTTCACCGATTTCACGCCGCTCGCCGGCGACCGCAATTTCGGCGAGGACCAGGCGATCGTTGGCGGTTTTGCCCGCTTTCGCGGCGAGCCTATCGCGATCATCGGCCAGGAAAAGGGTTCGGACACGACGAGCCGCCTGAGACACAATTTTGGTTCCGTGCGCCCCGAAGGCTACCGCAAGGCGGTGCGTTTGATGGAGCTTGCCGACCGTTTCAAGATCCCGCTTCTGACCTTGGTCGACACCGCTGGCGCCTATCCCGGCGTCAGTGCTGAAGAACGTGGCCAAGCCGAAGCCATCGCGCGCTCGACCTCAGCTTGCCTTGGCCTGAAAGTGCCGTCGATCTCGGTGGTCATCGGCGAAGGCGGTTCGGGCGGCGCCATCGCCATCGCCACCGCCAACCGCGTCTACATGCTCGAACATGCCATCTATTCGGTGATTTCGCCTGAGGGGGCGGCCTCGATCCTGTGGCGAGACACCACCCGCTTGAAGGATGCGGCGACCAATATGAAGATCACCGCGCAGGATCTTCTGCAATTGAAGATCATCGACGCCATCATTCCCGAGCCGATGGGCGGCGCCCAGCGTGGCCCCGAAACGGTTATTGCCGCGACCGGCGACCTCATCGCCAAGACGATGAAGGAATTTGCCGGCGCCAACACCGATTTTCGCGAGCAGCGCCGCGAGAAATATCTGGCGATGGGCCGCAGCCTCTGACGCCCTCCGATGGCGGAACAAGGCCATCGGAAGCCCTGCGCCCACAGCAATGTGGCGGCAATGAGCAATTTCGCCACAAAAATGCCGCCGCATTCGGGTCAATGAAAGTGCCGCGAAGGGTTAGCCGAGGCTTGCGGTAAGGAATTTTCAAGGTTAACGGGCTTACGGTCCGTCAGTGTTCAGCATGCGGGCTCGGCCGTTTCGAAGCCATTGGCCCGAGGGAAAAGACATAGCCGTATCCATGTTTGCCAAGCTCGCCCGTACCGGAGTCGTCGCCGCCTCGATAGCCATTGCCGGCTGCAATGATTCGTCGATGAAGGACTTTGCCCCGGAGGCCAACAAGCCGCTGCCGGACAAGATCCTCGCCGACATGAAGGCCAAGGGCATGATCCGCACCTCGTCGGTGATGGCGCGCATCTTCAAGGAAGAGGGCAAGCTCGAAATCTGGAAGGCCAAGACCAACGGCCGCTACGACATGGTGGCGAGCTACGACATCTGCAAATGGTCGGGCAAGCTCGGACCCAAATACACCGAAGGCGACCGCCAGGCGCCTGAAGGCTTCTACACGGTCCGTCCGGCGCAGATGAATCCGCGCTCGAACTACCATCTGTCCTTCAACATCGGCTTTCCCAACGCCTATGATAAGGCCAACGGCCGCACCGGCCAGAACCTGATGGTGCACGGCGCCTGTTCGTCGTCAGGCTGCTATTCGATGACCGATGCGCAGATCGAGCAGATCTATGCCTTCGGCCGCGACGCCTTCCAGGGCGGGCAGACCGAATTCCAGGTCGAGGCCTTTCCGTTCCGCATGACTGCCGCCAACATGGCGCGCTATCGCAGCGACCCGAACTACGAGTTCTGGAAGATGCTGAAGGTCGGCTACGACAATTTCGAGATCACCAAGGTGCCGCCGAAGGTGGACGTCTGCGARAAGCGSTAYGTCTTCAACCAGGTSGCCGCYGACGGCSMGACRTTCGATCCGACCGGAGCGTGCCCCGCGACCACGCAGCCGGATTCGCTGAAGAGCGCCTACAACGCCTATCAGAGCACCTACGACGCGGATTTCAACGGCGCACTCAAGGCCAGCGTACCGCCGCCCAAGCCGACCATTGCCGGCGTCAAGGAAGCCAGCATCGTTTCGGACTGGTCGAAGCGCCGGGCGCGCGGCGAGCGCGTGCCGATCGATCCGCCGTCGCTCAATTCCAACGGCACGGTGACCGAGACGGCGCGCATGGGCCGCATCGACTCGCCGGCTGGCCGCAAGATGGCTGCACTCGACGCAGAGAAAGCCGCCAAGCAGAAGGCCGAGGAGCAGCGGCTGGCCGCCATAGAGGCCGCCAAACAGGCCAAGGAAGCTGCCAAGGCACAGGCGCTGGCCGAAAAGGAAGCGGCCAAGGCGCAAGCCGTGGCTGCAAAGGAAGCGGCCAAGGCCGCCAAGGAAGCCCCCGTCGCCACCGCCACCATCGCGGCCCCCACCGAGGCAGCGCCGGAAACCGAAACGCAAGCTGCAAGCGCCGATGAGAGCCGGGTGACGAAGCTGAAGAACAAGCTGCTCGGCATGTTCGGCGGCTGAGCCGAGTCTTGGCCGCGGATACCGCTATCTATGACCTCAAGGGCCTGAACTGCCCGCTTCCCGTGCTCAAGGCGAAAAAGCGCCTGGCGGGAATGCGGCCAGGCAGCCGGCTGTGGCTCGAAACCACCGACCCGCTGGCGGTCATCGACATTCCGGCATTCTGTGCTGACAGCGGCCATCATCTGGTAGAAACGTCAGCCGTTTCCGGTGGTCATCGCTTTCTGGTCGAACGCGGCGAGACTGTCTGAATTTCGATCTGAACTGCTATCTTCCGGCAATSGCCAGCGGRTTGTTTTCCAGCGCCGCRCGGTCSGGCGTGTCGATCGACGGCCGGTTGGTGAAGGCSGCAAACAGCCGGCGCACATAGTCTTCCGGCATATCGAGTGTGATCAGCACCAGCCTTGTGCCGCGCTGGCCGTCAGGCCAGGCCGGCAGCCTTGCCGGTGGATGCAGGATCTTCTGCACGCCGTGGATAACCAGCGGCCGCGACGGATCTTCCTGCAACTCAATAACGCCCTTCATGCGCAGCAGCTTCTCGCCATGCGTCGAACGCAACAGGTCGAGGAACATTTCTATAGCCGAAAACGGCACCGGACCATCATGGATCAGCGAATAGGAGCGCACGCGCTGATCGTGTCGGTGGCCATGATCATGATTGTGGTCGTGGTTATGCGCGTGGTCATGGCCTTGATGGTGATGGTCGTGATCGTGCGCCGCCTCCTCGCCGAGCCAGCGCCGCACGTCGGCGGATTTGGTGGCGGGATTGTAGAGGCCGCAATCAAACAGATCAGCTACGCCTGTTTTTGAGTTGCCGGCATCGAGCAGTTCGGCACCCGGATTGATCCGCCGCAGGCGCGCCCGCAGTGTGTCGAGATCGCCGGCATCGGTCACCATGTCGGCCTTGCTCAGCACGATGCGGTCGGCGACGGCGACCTGTTTGACCGCCTCGACATGGGCATCGAGCGTGGCATTGCCATTGACCGCGTCGACCAGCGTGATGACGCCGTCGAGCCGGAAAGCCTGGACAAGTGCCGGATGCGCCATGATCGACTGCAGCACCGGCGCCGGGTCGGCAAGCCCCGTGGTTTCGACGATGACGCGGGCAAGCCTGGCGATACGGCCGGTCTGCAACCGGTCGACCAGGTCGGCCAGCGTGTCGACCAGTTCGCCGCGCACCGTGCAGCACAGGCAGCCATCCGAAAGCTGAATGATGCCATCGGAAGCCTGCTCGACCAGCAGATGGTCGATCGCCACCTCGCCGAACTCGTTGATAATCACCGCCGTGTCGGCCAGCGCCGGGTCTTTCAGGAGCCGGTTGAGCAATGTCGTTTTGCCGGCGCCGAGGAAGCCGGTCAGCACCGAAACGGGGATAGGAAAGCCGCTCATCAGGTTAGTTCGCCACCTTGGCCGGCTGGTCGCCTTGCGCGGCGGAACCGGCAATGGCCGCACCAGCGCCGGTCGGTGCCGGCCGATCGGGCCGCCAGCTTGGGATCGGCACATCGGCATAGTCCTGCCCACCCTGGTCGAGCATCGCCTTCGGTGCCGGACCGGTGGCGCCGCCGAGGCCGACGGCAACCAGCGTCGGCACATGGTCGAGCTTTTCCTGATAGGGCGACTTCGGCACATCCTTGGGAGCCTCGGCGGGCGGTGCTTCCGACTGTTCCTCCTTTGTCTTCTTCTTGCAGATCTCGTCATGCATGTCGTTGGGCGAGACCGTGTCGCCGTAAGGCGCCAGCGTTGCGATGGTGGCGGTGCCGGCGGCCGGCGTGTCGAAGCCCTGGTCGAGCAATTTTGCCGCAGCCTCGGCGCGGCTGACCGCCGACTTCTCACCAAGCACGACCGCAACCAGCGTGCGGCCGTTGCGGGTCGCCGAGCCGATCATGTTGAAGCCCGAAGGGCAGACGAAGCCCGTCTTCATACCGTCGGCGCCGGGATAACGACCGATCAGGAGATTGTAGTTCGGGATTTCCTTCTTGCCGACCGCAAGGCCCTCGATCGAGAACCATGGCGCATATTGCGGAAACTCGCGGCGGATCGCCATCACCAGAACCGAGAGGTCGCGCGCCGTGGTGTACTGGTCCGGCGAATAGAGCCCATTCGGGTTGACGAAATGSGTSCCGKTCATGCCGAGCCGGGCAGCTTCGGCGTTCATCCTTTCGGCGAAGGCGGCTTGCGAGCCGCCGACATTCTCGCCGACCGCCATGGCGATGTCATTGGCCGATTTGACCAGCATCATCTTCAGTGCATTGTCGAGCCGCATCACCGAGCCCGGCTTGAAACCCATCTTGCTTGGCGGCTCGCCGGCGGAATGCTTCGTCACCTTGATCGGCGAATCGAGCTGGACTTCACCGGCCGCGATCGCCCGGAAGGTCACATAGGCGGTCATCAGCTTGCTCAGCGAGGCTGGATACCAGCGCTTGAACGCATCCTGATGCTGCAGAATCTGGCCATTCTTCAGGTCGAAGACAACCACCGGATTGGCCAGCACCGATCCGGCCACGACCGACAGCATGATTGCGCCAGCCGAGAATAGTTTGAGGAAATGCCTGTGCCGCATGATCGAATCCGAAATCGCCTCTTGCCCTGATTGCCTCTGGCTCCGTAAGATTTCGTTACGTGACCGCCAGCATAATGAGTCCGACCCTCAAAAACGGACCGCATCGGTGCGGTGCTATTTACCCTATGTGACGCCAACATGGCAAAGTGCCTGACAATCACAATTCCAAAACCCCGGCACAATTGCAGTACACCAGGCTGAAGCCGGCTGCTCCAACGACGAAATGGAACCATCATGCCAATCCTGAACCGCGCCGCTGAAATGCAGGACGAAGTCGCCGGCTGGCGCCGGCATCTGCACCAGACACCGGAATTGAACTTCGACGTCTTCAAGACGGCGGCTTTCGTCACCGAAAAGCTGAAAGAGTTCGGTTGCGACGACGTGGTCACCGGCCTCGGCAAGACTGGCGTCGTCGGCATCATTCGCGGCCGCCAGGGCSAAGGCGCCACCATCGGCCTGCGCGCCGACATGGATGCGCTGCCGCTCAACGAAATCACCGGCAAGTCCTACGCCTCGACCGTTCCCGGCAAGATGCACGCCTGCGGCCATGACGGYCACACGGCGATGCTGCTGGGTGCMGCCAAATAYCTSGCSGAGACGCGCAATTTCRCCGGCTCSGTGGYGGTGATCTTCCAGCCGGCGGAAGAAGGCGGCGGCGGCGGCAACGAGATGGTCAAGGACGGCATGATGGAGCGCTTCGACATCGCAAAAGTGTTCGGCATGCACAACATGCCGGGCCTGCCTGTCGGCCAGTTCGCCATCCGCCCGGGCCCGATCATGGCGGCGACGGCCGAATTCACCATCACCGTGAAAGGCAGGGGCGGCCATGCCGCGATGCCGCACGGCACGATCGACCCGATCGTCATCACCAGCCAGCTGGTCGGCGCGTTGCAGACCATCGCCTCGCGCAGCACCGACCCGGTCGAGGCGGTGGTGGTGTCGGTGACCAAGTTCCATGCCGGCGACGCCTACAACATCATTCCCGAATCGGCCGAGATCGCCGGCACCGTGCGCACCTTGCGCAAGGAGATCGCCAAGAAATCCGAAGAGCGCATCCGCACCATCTGCGACGGCCTGGCGACCGCGTTCGGCGCCAAGATCGAGGTCGACTACCAGGCAAATTACCCCGTGACCTTCAACCACGCCGAAGAGACGGTGTTTGCCAGCGATGTCGCCGCGAACGTCGCCGGCGACGCCCACGTCCACCGCGAGATCCAGCCGGTGATGGGCGGCGAGGATTTCTCCTACATGCTGGAGGCCCGCCCCGGGGCCTTCATCTTCATCGGCAATGGCGACACCGCCGGTCTCCACAACCCGAACTATGACTTCAACGACGAGGCCATCCCGCACGGCATGAGCTACTGGGTGAAACTGGCGGAAACCGCGCTCGCCGCCTGACGAGCGCCGCACAAAAGGCTGGCCGATTGCGTGCGGCCGGCCTCTTGGCGAAACGATCCGAAGCGGCTATGTGTCGGGCCGCGTGGTCCCGTAGCTCAGTAGGATAGAGCGGCAGATTCCTAATCTGTAGGTCACAGGTTCGATTCCTGTCGGGATCACCATGCATATTCTGTTGACCACTCTCGCCGCTTGGCGGTGACGCCGACATCCTCCACAAGCCAGTTCGGGAAGCCGCGCCAGCCGTCCGATGTCGGGCAGCGAGGGCCTTCAGACTTCAATGACCAATTCTTCACCCGGTATAGCGCCTTGAGTGCCAATGGCGGCGCGAGGCCCTGGCACCAAAGCCCGGGCTCGTATGTTTTCGAGCCGCCATCCGAAGTGATCGGAAGCCGGCGACCGCGAGAAAGCATTGAGGCTTTATTATCGTACCAAATAAAACCTGGTAATTGACATCAGGCGCGCATCGTATGTATCAATATGCTCATACAACTATAATTTTGAATTCCCGTGCATGGCGTCGATCCTTGTCTGTCATCTGTTGAAGGAGACGTTGATGGATGCGTCGACGCTCGACAATTCATTGTAGAGAAGTTCACCGTCCTCTCGGAGGCGGAAAGCTGCTCTAACTCTTTGTTCTGACGCAATTCTTGGCGGAAAATCATTTCACGCTCTTCCCCGAATTGCTCTGAACCACGCCTTTGGACAATGGAGCAGAAAACACTTTCAACATAGCCGGGGGGCAGAATATGTGGAAATCTCTAAAGGCCTATCGAAGGACAATCCTGGCGGCCGGCGCGATGGCGTTTGCCGCGATACTGAGCTTCACCTCTCCGGCGGTGGTCGCCGATGCGCCCGAGCCGCTCCATCCGCTCGACGTGTCGATCCTGTTTCCGGCGCCGAAAGACGCGGCCGACCTTGCCAATTTCATTTCCGTTGCGGACCTGATCGGCGCCGGCGGCGTGCCGTTGGTTCCCGAGCCGCTATTCCAGCGGTTTCTCGCGATCGCGGCCGGTGATGCCAGCAAGATCGCCCTCGCTGACGGACAATCGGTGCAGATCGGTCTCCCGGACGGAGTCGAGAACATCAAGAACTGGTTCGTCGCCGGCATCCGCGTCGATGTCGGCGCGCCTGGCCTGTCGAAGAACGTCATGGCGGCGTTCGGCCAGATCCCACAGGTCCGCTTGATCCTGCAACCCGTGACGATTGAGGGCAGCGCGGTCAAGATCCACGACCGCGCCGCTCACATGATCTTCAGTTTTATAGGGGGAATACCGCAACAGGAGACTTGCGCAGTTCAGATGATACCTAAGGTCGATCCCGACCTCACTGCTTTTCGACTGACGCTCGCCGACTTCGCGTCGTTGCGCGACGATCTGGCCAAAGGCAGCTTTGGCGCCACGCCGATCTCCACGCAGGGTCTTCTCGATGTGCATCCCGCGCTCGCGGACGCCAAGGCGAGGAAGCCTTTCCGCGATCGTCTGGTGGCAATCCTGGACAAGGACCTTTCGGTAAAAAAACTCGGTTCCATGGCAGCGATGGGATTGCCGAAATCCGCTGCCGCCCCGTGGATTTTCGTCGCCATGAAGATACAGTCCAACCCAAAGATCGCCGACTTCGGGAAATTGATCGCGGTTCCAAACCCGGCCCTTGATGGCAAGGCAACAGCCGAATTGGTGCGTTTTTTCGGAGGCGGAGACAAAGTGGTCCCCGCTCCCGTCTCCAACAATTTGAGCGAGACGATGACGACTTGCTTTCAACCGCCAAGCGATCGCAAGGGCGTTTCCACGGCGACGTTGCTCAAAGCGACGGGAAGCGAGCAGGACACGATAACCCTGGCCGATATCATCGCCGACCCGTCGAAGAGCCATTTCTTCAACACCGATTGTGTCAGCTGCCATACCGAAACCCGACTGCTGAGGAGCAACTCTCCGACGACCAAGATCGAAGGCGTATCGGAGGCTGTGCTGCCGAAGGACCAATGGAACGTGCGCAACTTCGGTTGGGGGCTTGAGGCCGACGGCCTGAGGCCGACGATCACCCGGCGCACCGCAACCGAAACCGACGAGGTGGTGAAGGCTGCAAACGAGTTGCTGCAAACGCCGTAATCCGCAAGCCGGGAGATTGCGCTCGGGAGACGACGATGAAACTCCGGTCGGTATTGCAAAAGCTCGGACGAGGCGTCCTCAAACTGGGACTGATCGCTATCGTGGCCGTCGCCGTAGCGATTCTGGTCCTGAGTTATGCGCCGGACCGTGCCCGATCCTTCCTGGCCTTCAGGGGCAGGATCGTGGAGTTCGCTTCGGCGCTGCTCCCGCCGCCGCTTGTGGCCGAGCGGCCGCAGAAAGGTTGCGCCTGGCTCGACCAGAACTGGTCGGCCGAGGACCGGGCCTGGTTCCACAACGTCTCTCAGGGCACCGCGACGTTCCCGGTATCCTACGCCTGGTTCCAGAAGCTCGAGCGCCCGGAAATCAGCCCGTTCGACCTCTTCGTACGCCGCGGTCTGACCAGCGACCCTGACTACCTGTCCCGGCTCGGCTTCATGGCGCCGCGCGATTGCGATCCAAAAGCGGGCAGCGACGAGCCTGACGGTTATGGCACCCTTCCGGTCGGCTTTGCGGTGCTCAAGAGCGGCACCGATCCAATAACCGGGAAAGAATTCGCAGACGGTCTGGGGCTCACCTGCGCGGCATGTCACACCGGCCACATCTCCTACAAGGGATTCGAGCTGCGTATCGATGGGGCGCAGGCGATGATCGACCTGCAGAACCTGGAGCGGATCATAGGTCTGTCGATCTGCTACACCGCCAAAGCACCCTGGCGCAAAGACCGCTTCATCGATGCTGTTCTGCGCGCCGATTCCGCGCCCGATCCCCGGGACTATCGGGCAAGAAAAGATGTCGGGGAGGAGATCAAAAGGATCTGCGACAACGAGGTCTTCGGCAAGGTGACCGCCGAACGGAATATTCTTGCCCGTCAGCATATGGTTCATACCGAGGAAGGCTTCGGCCGCCTCGACGCGCTCAACCGCATCGGCAACCAGGTGTTCCACGACAACCTCGTCAACCCGCTGAAACCGGAAGAGCCAGCTGTAAAGGAGTATGAAGGCGGCCTGTCGCAGGCCGCCATGGACGCCAACTTTTCCGCCCATACCGCGCCGGTCAGCTTCCCGCCGATCTGGGATGTCCCCAATTTTTCCTGGGCGCAGTACGACGCCTCGATCCTCAATCCCAACATCCGCAACATCGGCGAAGCTATGGGTGTCAACGCCAAGATCAATATGGCCAATCCAAAACTGCCGCTGTTTGCGTCTACGGTCCATGTCGCCGAGATAGCGAGGATCGAGAGCATGCTGCAGGGCCGCAAGCACATGGACAAGAGCATGACGCAAGGCGGCGAACACATGGATGGGATGCCAACCAGCTTCGATGGCCCCCCGGAGCCGCTGGCAGCGCCCCGGTGGGACGATGCGGCGAAAAAGCTCGAAGCGATGAAGGGTTGGGATCCCGGAGACGACGAAAAATGGCGTACCCACCCCGACGCAGTGGCCGAAGGCCGTAAGCTATATCGCCAATTCTGCTTCGAATGCCATCGCGCACCGTTGCGCGACCCCGGGATTTCGGCTGACGACCCCGACTCGTTCTGGAAGAAAATAAACAGTGACCAGACCGACAGCCACCCGAACTGGATTTCGATCGGTGGCGAGTGGCTGTTCAACTTGGTGCAAAAGCCGGTCGCTGATATGGGCACCGATCCCGAACAGGGCCGCGTGCTCGCCGAGCGGCAGGTGAACGTACCGAAATATCTTGGCTTGGATCTCAAAGCGGAGGTTTTCGACCACTGCCCTTTGGAGCCCAATGCGGCTTTGAACAAATCCTATGTCGTCAATCTGATGGCGGCGGTCAGCAGGACCGAGAAGCAGTGGGCCGAGAACCCCAGGCGCGCCGACGGCAGCGCGATGTCGCAGGAAGAAGTCGCTGCCACTCACAGCGAACGGCCGAACTGTCCGAATCCGAAGGTCTTCAAGCGCATGCAGCCGGTCAGTGACAAGGATAAACCTACGATCCCGGTCAGCGACAAGGATAAACCTGTGCAGCCGGCCGGCGAGAAGGCGCAACCGGCAAGCGACTCGACCAGCGTCACCTATCTTGCCACGCCCCACTATCGCGCCCGGCCGCTCGACGGCGTTTGGGCGACGGCGCCCTATCTGCACAATGGCTCGGTTCCAACCCTTGACGATTTGCTCAGGCCACAGGCCGACCGGCCACAGGCCTTCTGTGTTGGTCCGGTCGAATTCGACCCGGAAAGAGTCGGACTGCCTGTCCCTGTCGCCACCAAACTGACGGCCGTTGAATGTGAGGCTGGATTGACCCGGTTCGACGCGCGGCAACGGGGCAACTCCAATCTCGGCCATTCCTTCGAAGGCATGCCGACTCGTTCACCGCCACCTGGTGTACTTGGCCGCCAACTGCCCAACCGAGAACGTTCCGCGCTGATCGAGTATTTGAAAACTCTATAAAGTCGGACTGTTGGATTCCTGTCGGGACCACCACGTTTTCAAGAGCTTGGCGAAGAAGTACTATACCTTTCTGCGAAATCAGATTCGTTGAAGAGGACGAAGACATCACGCCCTCATGCGCACCGTTGACTACCGTCGGGCCGCGGAGGTGAGCGGGAAATCTGGCCCGCATTGGCATTTCGGCATTCGTCTGCTGCATTGGCTGACCGTGATCGCGCTCGCGGCGCAACTCGCCATTGCCTTCGGGCCGATGAGAGGGCCGGGGATGACGATGATGAACTGGCTGCCGATTCACATGTCGATCGGCGTGACCATCCTGGCCATCATCGTCCTCAGGCTTTGCTGGCGCATCTCCACCCGGGCCCCTGCCAGGCCAACCTCACGGTTCGTGCGATTTGCGACGGCTTTCTTCCACATATTTCTCTACGTCACGATCCTCGCGATCTTGATAACAGGGTGGCTAGAGCAGTTCCTATTTTGGGAGAATCGTAAGATTCCCAAATCGGTGGGTTTGTGATTCAAGATGGTGACTGGACGGAGGCCAGCATCAGATGACGCGAGCCCTTTCAAACGATCTTCGTGAGCGTGTTGTTGAAGCAGTTGGCGCCGGCGAGAGCTGCCGTGTTGTGGCGTCGCGCTTTGGTGTTGCAGTCTCCTCGGCTGTGAAGTGGTCGCAGCGTTACCGTGCCACCGGCTCGGTGGCGCCAGGCAAGATGGGCGGGCACCGCAAGCGGGTTCTTGAGCCGCATCGGGCCTTTATATCGTGGAGCGGATCAATCAGACCTCTGAACTGACGCTGCATCGGCTGAAGGACGAGTTGGATGCGCGCGGGATCAAGGTCTCGCACAATACGGTCTGGCTGTTCTTGCGCCGCGAGGGGCTGAGCTTCAAAAAAAACGCTGTTCGCTCTTGAGCAGGCTCGCGCCGATGTTGCCCGCAGGCGTCAACGATGGCGATCCTGGCAGACCGGTCTCGATCCGCAATGCCTGGTCTTCATCGATGAGACCTGGATCAAGACCAACATGGCTCCGCTGCGAGGCTGGGGGCCGAAGGGCAAGCGGCTGCGCGGCCTGGCTCCGCACGGCCATTGGCGCACGCTGACCTTCCTCGGCGCTCTGCGCTGGGATCGGCTCGCGGCTCCTTGCGTCTTCGACGGACCGATCAACGGCCAATGCTTCCGCGCTTATGTCGAGCAGCAGCTCATCGCCGTTCTGAAGCCTGGCGACATCGTCGTCATGGATAATCTTGGAAGTCATAAGTCGGCCGCCATCAGGCAGATGATCAAGGCTGCCGGCGCCAGGCTTTGGTACCTGCCGCCCTACTCTCCGGACCTCAATCCGATCGAGCAGGCCTTTGCGAAGATCAAACACTGGATGCGCCAAGCTCAGAAGCGAACCGTCGAGGACACTTGGCGTAACATCGGCCACCTCGTCGAAACCATCGAGGCAGCAGAATGCAAGAACTACTTCAAAAACGCCGGATACGCTTCCGTCAAAATATGAAAGGCTCTAGGCTACCGGCCAATGCCTTTCATGCCACCCGCACGGCTTTTCGGAACCCTGCCTGTACCGTTGGCACCATCCGTCGGTGCGCTGTCGGCAAGGGGCTTCGCGTTCGTCCATGCCAAGCTGGTCTGGATAATGCTTGGACTTATCGGTGTTCACGTGCTGGCTGCCCTGGTTCATTTCGTGCTGTTGCGCGATCGTGTCATGCAAAGCATGGGCTTCGGTCGGTCGAACACGGCCTCCCAAGGAATAGACGATGTGCAGCTGATCACCCCGCAGCCCACAATCCTCCCGCAACAATCACCGCATAGCGTGCAGCCTTGCCTATTGCGACGAGAGTGACGAACACGCCAAGGTTCACGCGTGCGGCACCCGCGGCGATGGTGAAAGCATCTCCGACTACCGGCAACCAGGCAAACAGCAGTGTCCATTCGCCAAAGCGCCGGAATATCCGGCTTGCCTGCTCAAAGCGATCGGGAGTGACGGGGAACCAGCGCCTGTTCTGGAGCGAGCCGATGCCGCGCCCCAGAACCCAGTTTACCACGGAGCCGAGCGAATTGCCGATCGTGGCAACGGCAAGGAGCAGCGCTGGATCATCACGGCCCGAGACGATCAGCCCGGCGAGCACCGCCTCCGACGAGACCGGCAGGACAGTTGCGGCGAGGAACGCGCTGACGAACAACGCGCCATAGAGCGCCACCACGCCCAACTATACCTGCACGTCGACAGTGCCCATCATACCGAGCTGCTCATGCTCGAAGATGTGGCAGGGATACATCCGCGCCGAGGACCCGCCATGGGCGCCGGCCATCCGCGGTCCAACGGGCCGCCTCAGCCAACCTTGACAACGAAATGCTTGGTCACCGGCTCGATGATCTTCCAGGTGCCCTTGAAATCGGCTTCCACCACGAACGCATCGCCGGGGCCGACTTCGACAGGTGTGCCGCCATCGGGGGTGATGATGATGCGGCCGGCGATCATGTGCACGAATTCATAGTCGGTGTAGGTCGCGTGATAGGTGCCGGGCGACGCGCGCCAGGTGCCAGAGATGACCTTGCCGTCCGCGGTCGTGTGCTGGACGGCGGTTTGCATGGTCGGGTGGCCCTCGACCACGATCCAGCCAGGCAGGTCGCCGGCTTCCGCGTGTTCGACGGGGCCGAATTTGAGGATCGTCTTGTTCGTCATGCCTGGCTCCTTCTACTTCATGTGTCGCAGAGGTCGGATAGCCCATGCACATGACGGGAGCAATGCATGCATCACCAGAACCAGCGGCGTTTACGCGCCCTGGCAGCGCAGCCTGGGAAGTCCTGCCGCCCGCGAACGCCCTACGGCTTGTGCCGGGCCGAGACCAGTTCCGCCTTGCGTCGCGCCGTCTCCAGCCCCAGGCCGATGAAGGCGCGCGCGTGCTTGGCGAGCGCCATATTGTCGGTCCACAGATTGCGCCAGATGGCGGTCTTCTTCGACAGGTTCTCGTCAACGATCTCCGACGAGAAGGATTCGAAGCTGAGATCATCGGCATAGCCGACCGCGGTCAGCGCATCGAATATCGCTGCGAAGTCGATGTTGCCGGTGCCGAGGAAGCCGCGATGGCTCTCGCCGATATGGACATAGCCGATCTTGCCTGCGGCGTGGCCGATGGCCAGCCCGACATCGGCCTCCTCGATGTTCATGTGGAACGTGTCGAGATGCAGGAAGATGTTGTCCGAACCGGTGTCCTCGATGAAGGCGAGGCCTTGCGAGGCAGTGTTGAGCAGATTGCTCTCGAAGCGGTTGACGATCTCGAGATTGAGCGTGACGCCGGCCGCTTTCGCCGTCTCGGCAACCTTTGCCAGCGCTGCGGCGCTGCGGTTCCATTGATCGCGCGTCGGCGCCTCGACCTGCAGGCCATGGCTGGTCGACAGAATGCCGGCGACCTTGCTGCCGCCAAGGTCGCGCGTCAGCGCGATGGTCTGGTTGAGGATTTCGACGCCGCGCGCGGCAATCGCCTTCTCGGCGCTCGATATGTCGCCATCAGCAGGCAGTCCGATGCTGATGGCCACGCCGAGGCCGAGATCGGCGATGCGCTTGGCAAGCCCGCCAATGTCGACATTAGCCGGGTCGAGATAGGAGAATTCGATCAGGTCGAAGCCGGCCTCCCTGGTGTTGGCCAGCGTGCGTTCGAGCTCGCTTTGCGCCGAGCTTGCCGACCAGACGAAAGAATGGATCCCGATGCGCGACATGATCGTCTCCGGTTTGTGGATGAGGGGGGCGTGGCCGGGTCAACCCGGCCACGCTTGTTGGAGTGATCAGCGGGCCGCGGTCCAGCCCYTGTAGTCCTTCAGGTTCTCGGCGGTGATCAGCTTGGGATCGAGCAGCACGATCGGTTCCGCCGGCTTCTTGCCGGCCAGCAGATCGGCCGCCATCGTCAGCGACTGGCCAGCCATTACGTAAGGGTCCTGCGAGGCCGAGGCCTTGATCATCGACTTGCCGGAAGAGAGTTCCTTTTCGATATCTGGCGCGCCGTCGACTGCAGTGAAGATGAACTCCGAGCGATTGAGCTGCTTGGCGGCAAGCTGGGCGCCGATCGCCGTCGGATCGTTGATGGCGAACACCGCGTCGATCTTGTCGAAGCGGGTGAGCAGCGACTGGAACACTTTCAGGCCGCCGTCGCGCGAGCCTTCGGCGTTCTGGTCGTCGGACAGGATCTTGATGTCGGGGTGCTGTGCAAGCACGTTCTTGCAGCCCTTGACCCGCTCCAGGATCGACGACGATGCCGGGCCGTTGAGGATGACATAGTCGCCCTTGCCGCCGGTGTGGTCGACCAGGTACTGGCAGGCCTCCTCGCCGGCCTTGACGTTGTTGGTCATCACGGTGACGTCGGCGCCCGGCGCCGAAACGTCGAACGCGGCAACGATGATGCCGGCAGCCTGCGCCTTCTTCACCGCCGGCGCGATCGCCTTGGCATCGACGGCGTTGAGCATGATCACGTCGACGCCGGCGGCAATGAAGGAATCAACCTGCGAAACCTGCTTGTTGAGGTCGTAGTCGGCCGACACCGACGTCACCTCGACATTCGGATTGATCTTCTTGGCCGCGTCCTCGATGCCCTTGATGGTGGCGACGAAGAAGGGGTTACCGAGCAGGCCGACCGAGATGCCGACCTTGTTGAGGTCCTTGGCCGATGCCGGCGCGATGGCGACGGCCGCGAGTGCGGCGCCGCAGAGTAATTTGGTGATGATCTTCATTACGCTTACTTCCTCCTGATGCCCCGCGCCTCTCGCGGTGCGTTACACAAGCCGGTCGTTGATGCCGGCGACCAGGTCACTCACGTTCTTGCTCCAGCCTGGAGCCGGTAGCGGTCGAGGGCGACCGCCACGATGATGACCAATCCCTTGATGATGTACTGCCAGATGTCCGAGACACCGGCCAAGATGAGCCCGTTGGAGAGCACCGCGATGATCAGGCCGCCGATCAGCGTGCCCCAGATCGAGCCGACGCCGCCGACGAAGCTGGTGCCGCCGAGGATGACGGCAGCGATGGCGTCGAGCTCGTAGGACTGGCCGAGCTGCAGGCCGTTGGCGGCATAGAGCCTTGCCGCCGACATGGCGCCGCCGAGACCGGCGAGCAGGCCGGACACGCCGTAGACGAAGAGCAGCACCAGCGGCACCTTGATGCCGGTCAGCCGCGCCGCCTCGGCATTGCCGCCGACGGCGTAGATCCAGGTACCGAGCACGGTGCGCTTGAGCACTACCCAGGACAGCACCACCACCGCCAGCGCGATGATGACCAGCCAGGGGATGCCAAGCAGCGAGCCATTGCCGATGAAGTCGAACGGCAGGTCCGAGTTGAACACGGTCGTGTCCTGCCCGAGCAGGCGGGCAATGCCGCGCACGGCTGTCAGTGAACCCAGCGTGACGATGAAGGGCGGCAGCCTGATATAGGCGACGAGCAGCCCGTTGATGAGGCCGAAGCCGAGACCGGCCAGGATGGCCGCCGGCACGCCGAGCAGGCCCCAGTCCGGCACCAATGATACCATCACCGCCACCATCGCCGCGGCGGCGAGGATGGAGCCGACGGACAGGTCGATGCCGCCGGTCAGGATGACGAAGGTCATGCCGGCCGCCAGCACGATGTTGATCGACGATTGCTGCGTGACGATCAGCAGATTGGTCTCGGTCAGGAAGCGCGGGTTCATGAACTGGAAGCCGGCCGCCAGCAGGATCAGGACAGGCAACATGCCAAGCGCGGCGAAAGTGGTTCGCAACCGCCGGCTCGCGCCGGTGGCCTGGTCGCCAACGCTGATCCCGGTCGCCTTTTCGGTCATTGCTGAGCTGCTCCCGTTGCCAGTTCCATGATCTTCTCCTGACTGAGTGGCGTGCCTTCGGATGCCGTCACCTCGCCCGCGATAGTGCCGTCGCGCATCACCAGCACTCGGTCGGCGACGCCGATCACCTCGGGCAGTTCGCTGGAGATCATCAGGATGGCGATGCCGCTGTTGGCGAGATTGTCGATCAGCCGGTAGATTTCCGACTTGGCGCCGACATCGACGCCGCGGGTCGGTTCATCGAGGATGACGACCTTCGGCTCGGTCTCAAGCAGTCGGGCGAGCAGCACCTTCTGCTGGTTGCCGCCCGACAGCGAGCCGGCATTGGCCTGCGCCGAACGGGTGCGGATCGACAGGTCCGCGATGGCTTTTGCCGCGCGCCTGTCGGCGGCGCTGAAGTCGCGGAACCCGCCGGCCCGCGCGTCCCTGGCCAGCACGCCCATGCTGATGTTGTCGGAAATAGACATGTCGAGGAACAGCCCGAGTTCCTTGCGATCCTCGGTGAGATAGGCGATGCCGGCATCGAGCGCCTCGCGCGGCGAGCCGATGGTTACAGGCTTGCCGTCAAGTTCCAGCGTGCCTGATGTCCGCCTGTCGGCGCCGAAGATCAGCCGGGCGAGCTCGGTGCGGCCGGAGCCGACGAGACCCGCCAGCGCCAGCACCTCGCCCTTGTGCAGGTCGAACGAACAGTTCTTCAGCAGGCGGCCGTCGGACATGCCGCGCACCGAGAGCGCGACGGCGCGCTTCTCGTCCGGCGCGCGATGGTCCTTCTTGTAGAAGGCGGAGAGATCGCGGCCGACCATCATCGACACCAGCCGCGAGGCATTGAGGTCGGCGCGCTCCAGCGTGCCGACATAGCCGCTGTCGCGCAGCACGCTGACACGATCGGCGAGCTGGTAGACCTCTTCCATGCGATGACTGATGTAGATGATGGCGATGCCTTGGGCTTTCAGCGTCGCGATCACCTCGAACAGCCGGTCGGTCTCGCGCGAGGTCAGCGACGTGGTCGGCTCGTCCATGACGATAATGCGCGCATTGGTCGACAGGGCGCGGGCGATCTCGACCAGTTGGCGCTCGCCGAGCGACAGGCTCGAGACCAGGGCGCGCGCCGAGAAGGACACGCCGAGCCGTGCAATGATTTCGTTGGCGCGCCGGCTGCACTGGTCCCGATCGACGATGCCGAAGCGCCGCGGCTCGTTGCCGAGGAAGATGTTCTGCGCCACGGTCAGATTGGGCGCCAGCGACAGCTCCTGGTAGATGACAGCAATGCCGGCGGCGCGCGCCTTGACCGGATCGCCGGTCGCGGCGGGCACACCATCGATCAGGATCTCGCCGCCGGCATCCGGACGATAGGCGCCCGACAGCACCTTCATCAGCGTCGATTTGCCGGCGCCGTTTTCGCCCATCAGCGCGTGCAGCTCGCCGGCATGGACGGTAAGCGAAACATCGTGCAAGGCGCGGACCGCGCCAAACGTCTTGGAGATGTGGCGCATCTCCAGCACCGGCCGGCGCGCCGTCTCGGTCTTGGCCGTCGCGATCATCGCGCGCCTCCCGCCGTTTTGACGGCGGCGCCGTGCCCGCCAACGCGATCGCGCCAGGCGTTGCGATAACCGGCGAGGCCGGTGAAGCGCGTCGCATGCACCGGCTCCGGCGCCTCGGCGGCGAAGTCGCGCCCTACGCTTTCGAAGGCGAGCGCTGCCGCCYCCGTGGCGCTGCCTTCGAGCGAGGCGCCCTGCAGAAAGCCCTGCCCGGGGCGCAGTTGCGCCAGCAGCCCGGCCAGCAGGCCGCCAGTGTTCAGCCCGCCATCGACGATGACGGTGTCTTGCGAATGGATCAGGTCGAGGCAGAGATCGACCATCAGGGTCACGTAAAGCAGCGCCACCGCCGCGCGTTGCTCGTTGCTGGGCGTACCACCGATGATTTCGCCACGATGGCCTGATATCGGCCCGCCGGGCGCAAAACTCGGCAGCGCCATGATGCCGGCGTCGATTGCCTGCTGGATCGAGCCATGCGGGATCGCACCTTGCCAGCCGCCGCTGATGGCGGCGAATTCGCGCCCGCCCATGAAACGGATGGTCGGCACCGGGCCACCGTCGACATCGACATTGACCAGCATGTCACGGTCACGGTCGAGCGCATCGAGAGGGCAGTCGGGATTGAGCACGATGACCCAGGTGCCGGTCGACACCACGGTCAGCGGGCCAAGCTCTTGCCGGCGATAGGCATAGAGCGCCGCATTCGAGTCGTGAACGCCATTGTGGATGGCGATCGGCCGCGCCGCACCGCCGAGATGCCGCTCGCCGATGACGGTGCCGGCGCGCGCGAAGGCCGGCATCTGGCCACGCCACCCCTCGGCATCGACCAGCGAGGAAAAGTCTTGGCTGCGGGGCGCCCATAGATGCGAATGGCAGCCGAGATAGGAGACTTCCGAAACTGGCCTGCCGCCGAGGCGCCAGCTCCAGTACTGGGGATAGCCGAGGATCGATTTCGCTGCCGCGAACGCGTCGGGATCGACCTCCTGCAGCCACAGCATGTGACGGCCATAGTTGAAACCGAGCGGCAGGCGCGGCGAGAAGGTTTCGGCGAAATCCGGGATATGGCGATCGATTCGGGCAGCGATTTCGGCCGGCGGCTCCTGCTCGTAGTCGAGGATCGGATGCGTCAGCGCCGCGTCGTCCACGAGGGCAAAGGTGCAGCCATGGCCCGAGACCATCAGCCCTTCCACGCCATGGTTTTCAGCCGTATCGGTTACGGCACCGAGCGCCCAATCATGCAGCGCGGCCTCGTCGAGCACGCTGAAGCCGTTTTGGTGCGCCCATTTCGGCTGGGTGCGGCGCTCGGCGAGGATGCGTCCGTCCTGGCCGAAGACGAACAGCTTCGAATTGGTCTTGCCGAAATCGAGCACCGCCACTTTCACGGGACGGCTCCCGAGGTGGCCGCGATCCGCACCATGACGCCGGCATCCTCCAGCATGCGCGCATCGGCATCCGAAAGACCGTCGTCGGTGATCAGCGTGCCGATCCGCGACAGCGGTAGCGCGACGTTACGCGCGTGGATCGACAGTTTGCGGCTGTCGGCCAGCACCACGATCTGGTCGGCGCACAGGCTGAGGTCGACGATGGAGCGCACCAGCAGCGGGTGCGATTCCAGCAGCCCTTCCTGGTTGAGGCCTTGCGCACCGAGAAAGAATTTCGAGGCGTAGAAGGGCGTCGGCTGGGTGAGCGAATGGATGATGCCGGGTTCGCGATGCAGGTCGCCGCCGGCGACGGTCAGGCTGCAATGGCCATGATCGCTGAGATAGGCCGCGAGCGGCATTGAATTGGTGTAGAGCCGGATGCTGCGCTCGGCGAGCTTGACGCCGAGATGGAAGCAGGTTGAACCGCCATGGACGATGACAGCGTCGCCGTCGCGCACCATGGTCGCCGCGATGGCCGCGATCTGCCGCTTGGCCTCTACTGCGAGATCGCGGTTTTCGTCATAGGGCCGGGCATAGGCAACGCCCTGCGAAGCGCCGTCGAGCGCCGAGATGCCGCCATAGACCTTTCGTGCTTCACCGGCTTCGTCGATCCGGTCGATATCGCGCCGGACCGTCGCCGCCGAAACGCCTAGCCGCTCCTGCAGCTCGCGCACCGAGGCGAACGGTCGATCCCGCAGCAGCTCGACGATCTGACGCTGGCGGCCGGAGTCGCTCAATTCTTTCCTCCCAATGCCCTTTTCCATGGCAATTGGTGCAACTTACTCAACATCAGTCAGATTGCAAGCCAGTTTTGATGATAGTAGATCACTATTGACGTAAGTCGCTCGCATCTGCGATATCAGCGCCGATAGCGGCACGGCGACGGGATTTCGTGCAACCGTGTAAGGAAAGGCGTCATGGCAACCCAAGCTGATGCACAGGAACTGGCTGCCTTGCGGGCGCTTTCGGCTGGCATTGGGCTGAACCCGCATATGACCCAGGCGGCGGGGGGCAACACCTCGCTCAAGGCTGAAGACACGCTGTGGATCAAGGCGTCCGGCACCTGGCTGAAGGATGCGCTCACCCACGACATCATGGTGCCGGTGGCGATGGCGCCGCTGCTCAAGGCGGTCGACGCGCGCGATCCGGCCGCTGACACGCCGCAGGCCTTTGCCATCGATGAACTCAATCCACGCGGCCTGCGCCCGTCGATCGAAACCACGGTGCACGCCTTGATGCCGCAACGCGTGGTGCTGCATGTCCATTGCGTCGACACGATTTCGCTTGCCGTGC
Organism: Mesorhizobium sp. P3_A9; assembly: GCF_056402975.1. Taxonomy (NCBI): domain Bacteria; kingdom Pseudomonadati; phylum Pseudomonadota; class Alphaproteobacteria; order Hyphomicrobiales; family Phyllobacteriaceae; genus Mesorhizobium; species Mesorhizobium sp. P3_A9. The sequence goes on from NZ_JBFUGJ010000028.1 coordinate 24,762, forward strand.
AGGCCGATGGCGAGGCCGAGGTCGCCAGGCGGCTCGCCGGGATCGAATGGGCCTACGTACCCTATTTCCGGCCAGGCCTGCCGCTCGCCCGTGGCATTGCCGAAAAGCTGCGGCCTGGTGTCGACGTGCTGATCCTCGGCAATCACGGGTTGGTCGTTGCCGCCGAAACCGTCACCGCCGCGGACCTCCTGCTCCGCCGCGTCAGGTCGCTGCTGGCGCGGCCACCGCGCGCGACCGCCGCGCCCGACATCGTGGCCCTGACGACGCTTGCCGGCGACGGCGTCTACCGACTGCCGGCGGATCTCGAAGCGCATGCGGTCGCGCTCGATCCGCAAAGCCGCCGCATGGCTGAGGCCGGCAGCCTCTATCCCGACCATGTCATCTTCCTCGGCCGGGGCTCGGTCGTGGCGAGGCCAGGCGARGATGCGGCCGGTGTTGCCGCGCGGTTCGGCGCGGCGCCGATGGCGATCCTGTTTCCCGGCGCCGGCGTGCTGATGCGCGGCGATGCCAGCGCCGGCGCCGACGCCATGCAACGCTGCCTCGCCGACGTGACGGCACGTGTCGATGTCGCGGCACGATTGAACTATCTCACCGCCGCCGAGAATGATGAACTGGTCAATTGGGACGCCGAGCAGTATCGCCAAAAGCTGAATGCCGCCGGCGGCTAGCAAAGGATTGAAGAGATGATGCCCCTTGTCATCGGCATCGACATCGGCACGTCGGGCGCGCGCGCCGTCGCCATGCGCCCGGATTTTTCGATTGCCGGCCAGTCCGCCGTCCGCCTCGACAGATTCGGCCAGAATCCCCGCGCCCCATCGGCATGGTGGCAAGCGGTCCAGACGGCTCTGACGGAACTGCTTTCCGGCATCGACCGCACAGCGGTCCGCGCCATCGCCGTCGACGGCACGTCCGGTACGCTGCTGCCGGTCGACGATGCCGGGCGGCCCCTGGCAGAGCCGATGATGTACAACGACAAGGTCGCCAACGCCGATGTCCTGGCCGCCATCACCCGCGAAGCGCCGGAAGCGAGCGCCGCGCATGGCGCCACTTCAGGCCTCGCCAAGGCGCTGCGGTTCCAGCATCTGTCCGGCATCGCCGCCGTGCTGCACCAGGCCGACTGGATCGCTGGAAATCTCTCTGGCCGCTTCGACATCAGCGACGAGAACAATGCCCTGAAGACAGGCTACGACGTCGAGGCGCGCCGCTGGCCGGACTGGATCGCGGCCACCGGCATGCGCATGGACTTGCTGCCTGATGTCGTCGAGCCGGGCGACGTCACCGGCACGCTCACCAAGGCCGCCGGGGAGCTGTTCGGCCTGCCGCGTGATGTGGTCGTGGTCGCCGGCACTACGGATGGCTGCGCCTCGTTCCTGGCGACGGGCGCCACATCAGCCGGCGACGGCGTCACGGCGCTGGGATCCTCGCTCACCATCAAGATCCTCTCCGACCGGCCGATCTCGGCGCCGCGCTTCGGCATCTACAGCCATCGCCTCGGCGATGCCTGGCTGGCGGGCGGCGCGTCGAATTCCGGCGGCAAGGTGCTGGCGCAGTATTTTCCGCTGGCACGCATCATCGAACTCAGTGCCAGGATCGACCCTACTACCGAGACCGGCCTCGACTATTATCCACTCGGCACGGCGGGCGAGCGGTTCCCCATAGCCGATCCCGCCCTGCCTCCACGTCTTGCGCCACGGCCGGCTGACGATGCCGACTATCTCAAGGCGATGTTCGAAGGCATGGCCGCGATCGAAGCACTTGGTTACCGAAGGCTTGCCGAACTCGGCGCGCCGGCGCTGACCTCGGTCAGGAGCGTCGGCGGCGGCGCAGCAAACCTGGCCTGGACTGATATCCGGCGTCGCAAGCTCGGCGTCGATTTCCTGCCCACGCTGTCCGATGAGGCGGCGGCCGGCACAGCGGGGCTGGCGCTGAAGGGTGCAAGCAAGGCGGGACTGCTATGAGTGCGAAAACCATCGAACGCCTGGACGGCATCGGACCGCTGGCTGAGCGCTACCAGGTCTTCCTGCTCGACCAGTTCGGCGTGCTGCATGACGGCCAGGCTCCTTATCCCGGCGCGGTGGAAGCATTGTCGGCGCTGAAGCGCGCCGGCAAGACGGTGGTGCTGATCTCCAACTCCGGCAAGCGCGCCAGGCCCAACGAGGACCGTCTGCTGAAGCTCGGCTTCGCCGCTGGCAGCTGGGACCATTTTGTCTCCTCCGGCGAGGTGGCATGGCGGTCCTTTGATGACATGGCGGCATCGGGAGAGCTGCGTTCGGGCACGAAATGCCTGCTGATCAGTCGCGACAACGACCGCACGGCGATCGAAGGCCTGCCCTTCGTGCTGACGGAGGCCGGGGAAGACGCCGAACTGGTGCTGATCTCAGCCAGCGAGGGCGATCGCCACGACCTCGATCATTATCGCCGGCTGCTCGCGCCGGCGGCGGCGCGGCGGGTGCCGTGCTTCTGCACCAATCCCGACAGGATCATGCTGACGGCGGTCGGACCTCGCTTCGGCGCCGGCGAGATCGCCGATCTCTACGAAAGCCTGGGCGGCAGCGTCACCTGCATCGGCAAACCCTATCCGGCGATCTTCGACGCAGCCCTGGCGCTGGCAGGCGAGCCGGATCGCGCCAGTGCGGTCTGCATCGGCGACAGCGTCGAGCACGATGTTGCAGGCGGAAACGGCGCCGGCGTCGCCACGGCGCTGGTGCTGAGCGGAATATTGGCGGACACACCGGATCTTGCCGCCGTGTTCGACGAGCAGCAGGCCTGGCCCGATTACATCACGGGATCCTTCAGCTTGCGCTGACCGCCTCGAGCATGCGCCTGGCGCTTTCCTCGTCGGTGATGAGGATCGTCGGCGCGATCAGGTTCATGGCGCCGAGCAATGCCTCGGTCTTCTCCGCACCGCCGGAGGTGAGGATACGGATYGGCGCCGCGCGCAGACGGTCGACCTCCACCGACATCACGTGGCTGTTGACGGGATGGTCGACGAGGTCGCCATAGCGGTCGAAGAAGTGGAACAGAAGGTCGCCCACCGCACCACGCGCAAGCAGGGCCTCCCGGTCCGCTTCCCTGAGAAAGCCGCCGCGAGAGAAGGTGGTGGCCGAAGCGATGCCGCCGACGCTCAGCAGGACGGCATCGAGCACGTTGGCCATTTCAAAGACTTCCTGCAGGCCGCAGCGCTCGACCAGCGCGATCTTGGTCTCGACGCTGTCGACGACGGCAGGCGTCGGGATCAGATAGCCGTCGCCCTGGAAGATTTGAGCGAAGCGCCAGGCGAACTCGGCCGGGTTGTAGCGCCGCACGACGCCGACACCGCCAAGCAGCGAAATGACCTTGAAGTCGGTGAGCGATTTGGCGCTGATGAAGGGCAGGCTCGAAAACAGCGTCTGGCCCCAGCCGACGCCGACGCGCATACCCGATTTCATCGTGTCGGACAGAAAACTGCCGGTCTTGGCGCTGATTGCCGGTATCGGATCGGCATTGGGGGCCGAAAGCGGCGCCACCAGCGCCTGCTGCAGGCCGAACGTCCGCTCCAGCGCGCGCTCCAGCCGCACGATCTCCGACAATTCGCTCTCGATGGTGATTTTCACCTCGTTGCGCGCCCGGGCGTCGGCAAGCATGCGCACGATGGTGACGCGGCCGACGCCGAGCACGTCGGCGATCTCGTTCTGCGTCATCTGCTCGACGAAATACATCCAGGCGGCGCGAATCCTGAGGCGGTCCGTCCGGCTTTCACTAGCGACCTGCTCGGTCACGTCGACCCCTGCCCGCCCCTCGTCGGCCCGCCCCTCGCCGGTTTGTCGTCGCCTGGCCAAATCATCCCTCCCCCGCGGCGACGGACAAGCGCGCTGTCGCCGATTCTGCGTGCTGGTCTAGTATCGCCTATTGATCTACCAATCGATAGGAACAATGTAGAGTTGGTGGCTGGCCCTCTGCTGGCCGCCCCCCACGACACTTTCGAGGCGATCCGCGATGCTCCGACAAATCTCCGAAGACGTCCGCGTCAACCTGAAGGACCGGTTGCGGGAAGTCCGCGACATCATCCGCCAAAGCCGCCATGACGGCACCGGTGACGCCAGCGTCCTGCGCGAAGCCACCAGCCATCTGCCGCCGTTTCCGGGCAAGGGCATCGAAGGCCTGCTCAGCCATGCCGCCAGCGCCTTCGACGAGGCGCTGTCGATCGCCGAATCCTTTGTTCCGCATGAGCGCCCGATCAAGGTGGACGGCACGACCGTGAAAGGCCTTGGCACCTATTTCCCAGCCGGAGACGAAGAACGTCAGTTGAGCGCCGAACGCCTGTTTCGGCGCGACATGTACTACCTGACCAAGGCAGTGCTTGCCGGGCTGAAGATCGATAATGCCCGCATTCATGAGGCTGATTTTGCTGCCGCGCATGCCACGATGCGCAAGCGCCATGGTGATCTGCTGGCCGCGTTGACCGCACCGGGTACCGGATTGCAAGCAATCGCGGCCACCTGCGCGGCACTGCTTGTCGAGTTGCTCAACCAGCGTCCCGTCCGCTTTGGCGAAGCCGCGCCGGAAACGGCCGCGATCGCCGGCCGGGCGCTCGATATAAGCTGCCTGGCGCCGGTCGTTCTGGCCTGCGGCCTGGCGACAACAGGGAGGGATGGTGCGCCGGAGCCGGACATGCTGGAGATCGCGATCCTGGCTGCCGATATACGTCACGACCGCATTGTGCAGGCTTGCGGAAAGGCGAGCCCGGTCGAGGAATTGACCCCTGTCTTTGCCACCTTGCTTGCCCACTTGCCATAACGCCGGGTTGCGCAAAACAAAGAGAACGGCTGCGGAAACCTAATCTCCAGCGGCCATGGCCGTGATCGTCTTCTTGGCGCGCTGGATCGAGGCCGGACTCATCGAAAGTTCGGTCAGGCCCATCTCGATGAAGGCCGGGATCAGATCCGGCCGGCCCGCCGCCTCGCCGCACATGCCGACCATGATACCGGCGGCGACGCCGGCTTTGGCCGTCAGTTCGATCGCCATCATGACCGCCGGATTGGTGACGTCGTTGAGCTTGGCCACGGTTGGGTTGAGCCGATCGGCGGCCATGATGTATTGGGTCAGATCATTGGTGCCGATCGAAAAGAAGGCCACCTCCTTGGCCAGCGCCGGGGCGATCAGCACGGCGGCCGGGGTTTCGATCATCACGCCGAGATCGAACGTCGCATGCGGCACGCCTTCGGCCTTCAGTTCGGCGGCGCATTCATCGACCAGTGCGCGGGTGCGCGTGACTTCGGAAATATCGGCCACCATCGGCAGCATCACCTTGATGTTGCCGTGCACGGCGGCCCTGAGCAGCGCCCTTAGCTGGCGCTTGAAGATATCCGGCCGATCGAGGCACATGCGAATGCCACGCCAGCCGAGGAAGGGGTTCTCCTCGTCGGGAAACTCGATGCCGGCAATCGGCTTGTCGCCACCGATATCGAGCGTGCGCACGATGACCGAATAGGGCGCGAAGGCCTTGGCCAGCGCCGCATAGGTCTCGGCCTGCATGTCCTCGGAGGGCAGGTGCATGTGGCGCATGAACAGGAGCTCGGTGCGGAACAGGCCGACGCCCATGGCGCCGGCCTCCTGTGCCGCCTCGATTTCCTCCAGCGAGCCGATATTGGCCGCGACCTCGATCACCTTGCCGTCGGCGCGCTTCGGCGTCACCGTCTTGAAGGCGGTCAGGCCGGCACGCTCCTTCGCCGCCGCTTCGACACGGCCGGCGTAGTCGGCGCGCGTCGCCGCATCCGGGTCGATGATCACATGGCCGGTGTTGCCGTCGAGCGCCACGTCGCGCGCGGTGCGCAAGGCGTTGACCTGGTCGCCAAGGCCCAGCACCGCCGGAATGCCGTGCGAGCGGGCGATGATGGCGATGTGCGAGGTGGCGCCGCCATGCCCGCAAATCACCCCGCCGATGCGTTTCAGCGGCGCGCGCGCCAGATCCCAGGCGCCAATATCGTCGGCGATGAGGATGGCGCCTTCGGGAATGTTTTCGAGGCTGACGTCGTCTTGGCCCAGCAGCACCAGGCAGATCTGCCGCCCGACGGCATGGACATCGTCCGCCCGCGCATTGAGGTAGTGATCGTCGACGGCGCTGAAATCGGCGGCGATGGTGGAAGCGGCGATGATGACGGCCGAAACCGCGTCATTGCCGCCGTTGATCGCCTTTTCCGCCTCGCCGGTCAGGCTGTCGTCGGCCGCGATATCGCGCAGGGCTGCGACGATTCCCCTGTCGCCGGCCGACAGGTTGTCCTGCGCCAAGGCCCGGTCCATGCGCGTCTGGACGGCGGCGACAGCGGCACGGAACCTGTCGATCTCGCCGGCGATCTCTTCAGCCTGCAGCATGCGGCCCTGTCCGGCGATGTCAGGCGGGAAATGCGCGAAGGCCGGCCCGATGGCGACGCCCTCGCTCGCGGCGACACCGCGCAAACCGTTTGCTTCGCCGGGTGCAGTCTTTGCGGATTGCGGCGCTGGTGCGGGTGGCGCTTCCTGTCCAGCGTCATTCGCCGGGCTCTGCGGCTCGGCTTCGTCGTCGAGACCGGCCTTGGGGTTCTCGAGATAGCCGATCAGCGCTTCGATCGCCTCGATGGCGTCGGCGCCGTTGGCACGCACGGTGACTTCCTGGTTTTCCTTGACCGCCAGCAGCATCAGCTTGACCGAGCTCTTGGCACTGACCGCCTTGCCGTCCTTGACCAGTTCGACATCGGATTCGAAGCCCTTGGCGAGCTTGACGAACCGCGTGGCGGGACGGGCGTGCAAACCTTCATGCACTCTGACGATGGTCGAGCGTTCCATGGCAAATACTCTGCTTTTTTAAGCGCCAAAACCAGATGGGCAGCGGCGCGAATGCTTCAGGCGGCGATGGTGATGATCGCGTCTGTCTTCAGGGCGGCCACGAGCGCTTGGGTATCGACCTGCGATGCGCAGATCTCGCCCGGCCTCTCGGCCTCGGTGGCGCCGTTGAACGAGATGACGACGTGGCCCATCTCGAGCACCTTGCTCCACGCGCTGGAGCCGACGGCGGTTATGACAGCGGAAACCGGACCAAGGGTGATCGACGCGCCCTTTTGAGGCGCGCCGTCGCTGGGTCCGAGCTCCGTCTTGTGGAGCACCGAGACCTCGGCAAGCTCCGGCGGCGAGCCATCCGCAAACAGGATGACCACGCCCCCTTCGGCAAGATCCGCCACTTCGGGCCCGATGGCAGTGACCCGTGTTCTCAACAGAACCGTCATATGGCGAACCTCATTTTCCTACTTTGACGCAATTCCGGACGGAAAACCGCTTACACTTTTCCTGGAATTGCTTTTAGAACACGATCAGGCTGACGACCCAGGCGATCAGCACCGAGACCGGCCCCATGATCTGGCGGCTGATGAGCACCGCCGGAACACCGATCTCGATCGTCTTCGGCTTGGCTTCACCGAGCGCCAGGCCGACGGGGACGAAGTCGCAGCCCACCTGGGTATTGTAGGCAAACAGCGCCGGTAGTGCCATCGCCGGCGAAATCGTGCCGTTGGCGATCTGCGGGCCGATGATGGCGACGCCGATGACCTGCGCGATGACAGCGCCTGGCCCGAGGATGGGTGACAGGAACGGCAGGCCGCAGATAGCCGAGATGATCAGCAGGCCGACGATGTTGTTGGCCAGCGGACCCATCGGCTGGGCGAGCACGTCACCGATGCCGGTATACAGGATCAGGCCGATGAGCATGGTCACGAAGGCCATGAACGGCAGCACGTTGCGTACCACCTGGTCGATCGTGCGGCGGCCGGCATTGAAGAAGATGCCGACCACCCGACCCATGACGCGGCCGATCGTGCTGATGAAGCCGATAAGACCGCCCTCGCTGGGCAGCGCCGTCGGCGTCGCATTGTTATTGCTCGAACTCATCGCTGCTGCTCCCCCCGCAGTGGTGACCGCTTCGGACCCGTCAGCCATTGTGACGTCGGCCGGCTTCACGCCCGAAACGTAGATATCCTCGGTGATGAACTGGGCGAGCGGCCCAGACTGTCCGACCGGCGTCAGATTGACGGTCGGGATGCGTTTGCGCGGATAGACGCCGCAGCGTGCGGTGCCGCCGCAATCGACGACGACGACCGCCATCTCGCCTTCGACCGGCGGCGCCCTGAAGCCGTCGACGGCCGTGGCGCCGGTCATGTCGGCGATAAGTTGGGCGACCGGATGGATGCCGCCGCCAGTGACGGAGACGACCTTGTCGCGCTGCGCGGTTGGCTCGATGACGAGCGGACCACCCCAACCGGTTTTACCCCGGGTGATGCGTACGGCTTTGTATGTCTTGGCCATGATGTCCTCCCCGCCCTTACAGCTCGACGCCCTGGCGGCGTGCCATGATCATGGTGATACGCTCGGTCAGCATGCCCTTGAGCAGGATGACGACGAGGCCGACAATGGCGTACCAGATCGCCACCTTGACGTGGTAACCGGCGACGACAACGCCCTTCTTCTCAAGCTCGAGCAAAGCCACGAGAATGCCGCCCCAGACGAAATACTCGCCGGGATTGATGTGCGGGAACAGGCCGAGCGGCGGATGCACGTAGGACACGGCCGCGTCATAGAAGGCCGGCTTGTGCTTTTCTTCCAGGAACGATCCGAACGTGTAGGCCATCGGGTTGGTGAGGAAGAACACCGCCAGCAGCGGCAGCAGCGTATAGCGGGTCAAAGCAATACGGCCAGCGCCGCGCGCCAGACCGTGCACGCGCTCTTCGCCGACCAGTTCGGTGACGGCGTAGAAGGCGGTCATCAGCACCACCAGCGTTGGAATGATACCGGTGACGAAGCCGGCGAACACTTCGCCGCCCTTCTGGAAGATACCGATGAAGTATTTGCCGATGGCGGTCAGCCAGCCGAGCTGCTCTTCCTGCTGGACGTCCTTCAGCTTTTCCTTGAACTGGTCGACGGTGATCGGTCCGCTGTCTGCTTGCGCAAGGACAACGAGATGATCGGAAGCATGCTCGACGGCGAGCTTGCCATGCAAAGCAGCATCCGAGACCATGGTACCTGCGACATGCAGATTGTGCACGGCCATGTCGGCATGCTGCGCCAACAACGAAAATACAGACATTTCTCCTCCTTATGCCGCCCGCCGGTTATCCCAGTCGGTGCGCGGCGTCCTCTAGGCCCTTGCTACGTTCAAACCGGATAGACCCGGCTTCTTCCCCGGCTCCGACCGTGTTTTGTCGATCTGTTCGATCGCTCGCTTCACGGCCTCGGCCACACCGGGTTCCCCCTCCCCCATGATCGCAGGGTTGGACCGGAGTCGATCGAGGGGAACACCCTCGAATTCTTCATGTCTTTTGAACTTGGTGAAGACGGAGCGGCCGCTCATCACCATCAGGCGGCGCACGATCAGGTCAGGCGTCACCACGACGAGCGCGATGGTGCCCTTGGCCAATCGGCCGCGAAAATTGCCGGCTCCGACGAAGCCGTCCTTGTACTGGTCGGTGACGCCCCGGAAGACATCCGAATAGTGCCGCATCTGCAGCCAGACGCCGAGCGACTGCAGCGCCCACACAATAACCAGCAGAAGCAGTCCCCACTGCCAAATCGCCATTCGGTTCTCCTCCCGAAGCCTCAGTTGAAGCCCACCTTGGACCGGCGCGCGACAACAGCAAAGTGAGAACATTTGTTTCCGCGAATGTCAATATGTATGATATTGGCCTCTGCCACGCCATCCACAGGACCGTCGCCGATTTCAGCGGCGGCACGGCTGTGCTAGCCTGTCGTCAAACGGGATGCATGCAATGGAACTGCCCTTCAGGGATGAATTGGCCCTAATGCCCGACCTGCGCCACCGGTTACGGCAGCTGCGCTGGTTCCGCGCCACCTTCCGCGGCAGCGCCAAGGTGGTCTCGGACACATTCGGCGTACGCTTCGACATCGACGAGGCAAAGCTGACAAGGGCTTTTCTCGACTGGGTCGAGATCATGGAGGCGCAGAAGCGCTTCGCCGCGGTCGACCGCGCCGACTTCATAGTCTTTGCCGCCGGCCTGGTGCTGCGCGAACTGATCAAGCAGGCGCCAGCCAGGGAAATCTCCGGTCTCGCAGAGCTCATCGAGACGGATCAGAATGCCGGCACGCTGGAAATCATCCGCTTCTGGCCGGAAGGCTTCCTCTACACCAACTACTGCGTCTCGGTGATTTCGGCGGTCCACGAGCAGGAGTTCGGCACGGCGCCCAGCATCGACAAATGCGCCGACGACCTGCGCACCTGGTGGTCCTATCGCGAGAATGTCACCGAGATGCCGGCCTATGCGGTGGCTTTCCTCGATCGCTTCCTCGGCGCCGAACCGAACTGGATCACGCCGGATCGCGCACAGTCCCGGCAAGCCATGCAAAGGGCGCTCGGATCCGCCCGCGCAAGCGATGCGCTGCGCCAGCTTTGATCGCCCACCGTTTCATCCCCAAAACGCGCTCAAGAGATCGCACTATTGAACATTTGACTTTTTGCCGATAGCGATGTGCGAAATGTGACTTGAGGAGAAGCGCGTGGCGCTACCAAGGCCTATCATCTTCGATTGCGACGGCGTTCTCGTCGACAGCGAGCCGCTGGCCGCCAGGGCCTATGAGCGCGTCTATGAAAAGCACGGCATGCCCGGCGTTCACGGCGGCATCATCGCCCAGTGCGTCGGCATGAAGCAGTCCGACATCATCGTCAGGATCAGGGAATTGACCGGCCACCAGTTTCCCGCCGCGGCCGACGGTGACATCTGGGCCGAGACCAAGATTCTGTTCACCGAGGAATTGAAGCCGACACCGGGAATCGCCGCGTTTCTGGAAACACTTCAGGGCGACCGCTGCGTCGCCTCGTCATCCTCGGTCGAGCGTATCAACCACAGCCTTGCCGTCACCGGGCTGGCGCATGTCTTCGGCGAGGCAATCTACAGCTCCTCGATGGTCAAGAACGGCAAGCCGGCGCCCGACATCTTCCTGTTCGCCGCCGCCAAAATGGGCGCCAACCCGGCCGATTGCATCGTCATCGAAGATTCGCCCTTCGGCATCCAGGGCGCGGTTGCCGCCGGCATGACGGCGATCGGCTACACCGGCGGCGGCCATACCTATGCCGAGCATGCTATGCGACTGACAGCGGCTGGCGCCGATTTCGTCTGCGCCGACTGGCAAGAAGTTAGCCGGCAACTGGCCGGACTCGGCGTGCCGGCGTAGACTGGCAGACTAGAGGGGCCGCGGCCATTCGCTGCGTGGCATCTCACCGCCGACACGGAAGTCGAATGACAAGACCCTCGTCGCATTGGTATCGACCTCGCACCGGAAGCTCAGATGGTACCATGCGGTTGTCGTGCTGAAAGCGGTATCCGAGCCGTCAACAATATTGCCCGCCTTCAGCGGAATAGATGGCACCCATTTGGGAAAATAAGAGGCATCCAGCAACTGCTGCTGCAACGCGTTGGCGCAAAGCATGGCAGCACGCTGTCCACGAGGCACTCCGTCCATCGCGGTCGTGGCCAGTGCATCGCTGATAGAGCCTTGCGAGAACAGCCTGCGAACACCCGGAAGGCTCGATTGGTTCCGCGATGCAGACTTCGAGACCTTTGAAGGGCCGGGCTTCGGCGCATTTGCCGGTTTGGGCTTCGGCGCTTCCGCCGACATGGGAAGCTCGATCTCGCCCACGTCGCCGGCGGTAGCCGGTGACGTGGGCGCAGGGGCTGTTTG
>NZ_JBFUGJ010000029.1:0-36151 GCF_056402975.1 Mesorhizobium sp. P3_A9
ATGCATAGGGCCGCGCCGATCGAGAGAATTTCCGGCAGGTACATTCATTCTCTCTTGGGTAGAGGGCGGCTTTTCGCGAGGGATGGTTGCCATCGTCTTGGCAGGTGTGAGGATTTGGACGGTCCGAAAGATATCCGCCTGATCAGGCAGATTGGAACTCCGGATCGTTTTCCAGCAGGATCGGCTTGCCGTGTGGGGTGGCATGCGCGGCGCGTTCCCAGGCCTGCGCCACCGCATCGACATCGAGCTTGGCGGCCAGTCCCTTGGAGGCAAGCAGACTTTCCAGTGCCGCCAGCCAATGCTCGTAATAGTCATGACCGTCGGCCGCCGCACCCGGCTTCTTCACCTCTTCCGACAAGGCATCCGCCCATTCGCCCCACGAAAACAGGCCCTTGTCGTGCAGCGCCACCGTCATGGCGAACGCCTCGGCCTGCCACGGCTCGGCAAACACCGCCTCGGCGAATACCGGCGCGTCGAGGCTCGCGGGCAAATCGGCGGCGGTCCCGTCAGGCCGGCTCAAGATAGCTCTCCCAGGCGTCGATCGACACGGTCAGCGTCGGATCGGCGCCCTCGCCCCAGATCTCCGTGCCGTCGAAAACCACCGTGTAGACCCATTGCGGGTTCTCGCCTTGGCCATGCGCGTTGCTGTCGGGAAAGACAAAGCCGTCACGCACCGCCTCGATTGTGCCCCGCTTGCCGCGCGCGTAGCGCGGCAGCCTGGTGTGGCCGGTCGGATTGAAGTTTTTGGTCCGCACGGCGTCACCGGCCTTAAAGCGCGCCGGTTGCGCCATCGGCCGGTCGCAAGGGCCGCCCTTGGCCAGCACGGCAGGCACATTCTCCGCCTTCAGGACGCGTTTCGGGGTCGCTGCCGCATCGATCGCCTCGCCCGCCTCGAGATCGCGTTCGCTGACGAAACCATGGCGCTTGAGCAGGGTCTCCAGCGCCTTGATCCAGATTTGGTAGTAGCTGGAAGAGTAATAGTCGGCCGGATGCAGCGATTCCCGCGCGTGCCGGCTCTCATCGATGTTCCAGGCGCCCATGCCGCCGGCGCAGAGCGTCACGCCGAGCGCCCGCCTTTCCCAGGGAGCATGGAAATAGGGTTCGTCCTGTTCGGGCGCGACCGGGCCGAACCCCATCTGCCCGCCGAGATCCTGCGGCCCGTTCATGCCGGCTCCCCTGCCGGTTCTTGGGCCAGCGCAGTGCCGATCATGGCATCGCGGCTCACCAGCTCGGCCAGCCGATCCTCGCTCCAGCCTTCCGTGCCCTCCGGCCGCATCGGCACCACGAGATAGCGCAGCTCCGCCGTCGAATCCCAAACCCGTATCTTTGTTGCGGCCGGCAGCGTCAGCCCGAATTCCTCGAGCACGCCGCGCGGATCGATCACCGCGCGCGACCGATAGGGCGGCGCCTTGTACCAGACCGGCGGCAGGCCAAGCACCGACCATGGATAGCAGGAGCACAGCGTGCAGACGACGAGGTTGTGCGTATCCCCGGTGTTGAACACCGCCTGCATGTGCTCGCCCTGGCGGCCGGTATAGCTCAGCGATTCGATCGCCGCCGTCGCGTCGCGCTTGAGCCAGTCCGCATAGGCAGGATCGCTCCAGGCCTTGGCCACCACCCTGGCGCCGTTGCGCGGGCCGATCTTGGTCTCGTAAGTATCGACGATAACGTCGATCGCCGCCGGATCGATCAGTCCCTTGCGGGTCAGGATGGTTTCCAGCGCCCGCACGCGGGCGGCAAACGGATCGAGTTCGTTGTCGTGGTCATGATCATGGGACATGGCCACAAATTACGGCTCTGCTCTGCCAGCCGCAAGCACGACAGCTTGGGCCAGCTTCTGTCCTTGCCATGTCAGCCTGTCATTCAGCCGCTGTCTTTTGCGCGTCTGCCGGGATGTCGTCATTGGTGCCGAACAGCGAAGGCTGGTCGCCACTCTCTTTGACCACCTGCGGTTTGGCCTTGCCTCTCGACCACAGCCCGACCAGCCAGCCCGAGAAATTCTCCATGTAGACGTAGATCACCGGCGTCACGAACAGGGTCAGCGCCTGCGAGGCCAGCAGGCCGCCGACAACGGCAACCCCCAGCGGCTGGCGGAGTTCCGCGCTGGCGCCGGTGCCGAGAGCGATCGGGAACGTGCCCATCAGTGCGGCCAGCGTCGTCATCATGATCGGCCTGAACCGCATCAGGCACGCCTTGTGGATGGAGTCCTTGGCCGACATGCCGTCTCGTCGGAGCTCCAGCGCGACATCGACCATCATGATGCCGTTCTTCTTGACGATGCCGATCAGCATCAGGATGCCGATCACCGCGATGACCGACAGATCCATGCCGGCGAAGCGCAAGGCGACAACGGCGCCCAGCACCGCCGACGGCAGGCCGGTGAGAATGGTGAGCGGGTGGATGAAGCTCTCATAGAGAATGCCGAGCACGATATAGATGGTCAGGATCGCGCCGCCGACCAGCAGCCCCTGGTTGGCCAGCGAATCCTGGAAGGTCTTGGCCGTGCCGGCAAAGCTGGTCGAGATCGCCGTCGGCATGCCGATCTGCTCTTTGAGCGCGTTGATGCGCGTCACGCTGTCGCCGAGCGCCACGCCTTGCGGCAGGTTGTAGGAGATGGTCACGGCCGGAAGCTGGCCGAGCTGGTTGACCGTCAGAGCGCCGGCCGTGCGGTCGACCCGGGCGAAAGCGCCAAGCGGAACCAGACTGCCGCTCGCCGTCCTCATCTGGATGGCGAGCATGCGCTCGGGCGACCACTCGATCTTGGGGTCAAGCTCGGTGATGACCTCGTAGCTGTCGGCCGAACCGAAGATCGTCGAGACCTGGTCGGTGCCGAACCCGCCATAGAGGGCGGAGCGCAGCGTGTCGGTATCGATGCCGAGTTGGGCGGCCTTGTCGCGATCGATGACCAGCGATGCTTGCAGGGCATTGTTCTGCAAGTCGCTGGTGACGTCGGTGAAGGTCGTATGGTCGGCCGCCATCGCGTCATTCAGTTTCTGCGCCCATTGATCGGTCAGACCGGTATCGAGGCCCTGCACCACGAGCTGGTAGGCACTGGCCGATGAGCGCGAACCGAGCCGCAGGTTCTGCACCGGCTGCATGTAGGTCTCGATGCCCGCCACGCCAGCCAGCTGCTTGCGCAGATCCGCCTGCACCTTCTCGATGTCGGGTCGCTGGGTCTTGTCCTTCAGCTGCACATAGAGCTGGCCCTGGTTCAGYGCATTGTTACCGCTGCCKGCCGACCATGCCACATGCGARACATAGGGCGAATGCGAAAAGACGCTTGCCACCTGCCCCTGCAGCTTCACCATGGCGTCAAAAGAAATGTCCTGGCGCGCGATGGTCGTCACCGAGATCTGGCTGATATCCTCCTGCGGAAAGAAGCCCTTCGGCGAGATTTCGATCAGCCACACCGACGCGGCCGCGGTGCCGACAAAGACCAGGAACACCAGGAAGGTGTGCCGCAGGCAGAATGTCAGAACCCGGTCGTAGCTGCGTGTGACGAGGTCCAGCTTGTGGCCGGAGCCATGCTTGTCGCGATCGGCCTTGGTCACCGACAGCAATCGTGAACACAGCATTGGCGTCAGCGTCAGCGACACGAACATCGACGCCAGGATGGCGACCGTCACCACGACGGCGAACTCGTTGAAGATGCGCCCGATGACGCCGCCCATCAGCAGCACCGGGATGAACACGGCCACCAGCGAAATCGAGATCGAGATGATGGTGAAGCCGATTTCGCGCGCGCCCTTCAGCGATGCATCGAAGGCCGATAACCCGTCCTCCTCCATATGGCGGAAGATGTTTTCGAGCATCACGATGGCGTCGTCGACGACGAGGCCGACCGCAAGCGTCAGGCCCATCAGCGATATGTTGTCGATGGAAAAGCCGAACAGGAACATCGCGCCGAGCGTGGCGATCAGCGAGATCGGCACCGCCACGGCCGGGATGATGGTCGCCGTCACCCGGCGCAGGAACACGAAGATCACCAGGATCACCAGGGCAATGGTGAGCAGCAGCGTGAACTGCACGTCGCTGACGGCCTGGCGGATCGAGCTCGAACGGTCATTGAGCAGCTTGATCTGGGCGGCGGCCGGCATCTGGTCCTGGAAGGACGGCAGCATCGCCTTGACCTTGTCGACGACGTCGACGGTGTTGGCGTCAGGCTGGCGCTGCACGGCCATGATGATGGCGCGGGTGCCGTCATACCAACTTGCGGTCGTGGTCGTCTGCACCGAATCGACGACGCGGGTCACCTCGCCCAGCCGCACCGGGTGGCCGTTTTTGGTGGCGATGATGATGTTGGAGAAGCCGGCGGCGTCGGTCAGCTGCGTGTTGGCGGTGATGGTCAACTGCTGCTTGTTGTTCTGCAGCACGCCGAGCGGCGTGTTGCTGTTGGCCGAGGCGACCGCCGCCTGCAGCTGATCGATCGAGATGCCGCGCGCGGCAAGCGCTGTCGGATCGATCTGGATGCGCACGGCATATTTCTGCTGGCCGAAGATCGAAACCTGAGCCACCCCATCGATCGTCGACAGCGATGGCGAGATGACGTTTTCCGCGAAAGCATCAAGATCGGTCAGCGGAACCGTGTCGCTGACCAGCGACATCAACAGGATCGGCGCGTCGGCCGGATTGACCTTGCGATAACTCGGCGGCGCCGTCATTTGCGGCGGCAGCGATTTCTGCGTGCGCGCGATCGCCGCCTGCACGTCCGCGGCCGCGGCATCGATGTCGCGGTTGAGCACGAACTGGATGGCGATCGAGGTCTGGCCGAGCGAGTTCGTGGTCGAAATGGAATCGATGCCGGCGATGGTCGCGAACTGCTTGATCAGTGGCGTCGCCACCGATGTCGCCATCGTTTCCGGCGAGGCGCCGGGCAGCGAGGCAGAAACGTTGACGACCGGGAATTCGGCGCTGGGCAGTGCCGCCACCGGCAGGAACTTGTAGGCAAACAGTCCGCCCAGCACGAGGGCGAACGACATCAGGAGGGTGGCGACGGGCCTGCGAATGCAGAATTCGGAGATCATTGGGCCGCCTCGCCCGTGTTGGTCGCCTGAGCCACCTTGGGTGCTGCCGCGGCGCCTTCATGCACGGCGGCGCCGTCCTTCAGTCTTGTCTGGCCTTCGGTGACGACCTTCTCGCCGCTTTTCAGCCCCTGGCTGATGGCGCTGTTCTCACCTTCGGTCAGCGCCACCTGCACCGGCCGCATCTCGACCGTGTTGTCCGGCTTGACCACATAGACGAACGGTCCCTTCTGGCTGGGCTGGACCGCGACAGTCGGAACAGACGTCATCTGCGGCATGATGCCGGCATCAAGGATGACATTCACATACTGGCCGGGCCACAGCGAGAGATCAGAGTTTGGTATGCTGGCTCTTGTCGCGATGGTACCGGAAGCGGTGTCGACGCTGGAATCGACGAAATCGAGCGTGCCCTTGCCGATCGGCGTTGGGTCGCCATCCTTGGTCAAGGTCACGGCGCCTTGCTGCGGATTGGCAAGCGCCTTGTGCAGCAGCGCCAGGTTGCTTTCCGGCAGATTGAAGTTGACCTGCAACGGATCCATCTGGGTGATCGTCACCAGCGGGGTCGCCGTGCTGCTGTTGCCATTGCTGACGGTGACGAGGTCACCCATGGCAACACTGACGGCGCCAAGCCTGCCGGCAATCGGCGCGGTGATTTTGGCAAAGCCAAGCTGGACATTGTCGGCATCGATCGTCGCCTTGTCGGCATCGACGGTCGCCGCCGCCGCCTTCTGCGCGGCTACGGCCTGGTCATAGGTCTGCTGCGTGCCGGCCTGCTTGGCGACAAGATCCTTGGCGCGCTGAAGATCGGAATTCGAGCTGGCAAGCATCGCCTGGTCCTTGGCGAGCGTCGCCTGATCCTTGGCGAGCTGCGCCTTCAGCGCGCGGTCATCGAGCGAGAACAGGGTGTCGCCGGCCTTCACCATCTGGCCGTCCTTGACGTCGATCGACACGATCTGACTGGAGACCCGCGCGTTGATGTTGACCACTGCCGGAGAGGAGACGAAGCCGATGGCATAACGCCGGACCGGGAAGTCCGCCGTCGTTGCCGTCGCGGAAAGAATCGAGGCCGAGCGGGCGCCATTGCCGCCCCCTTGCTTGCCTCCGGCCGCCTGCCCCCCGGCTGCCTGCTTATCACCAGCCGGTTTGTCCGTCGCCGCGACCTGCTTCATGCCGACGAGCTGCTGAGCCTTGCCCAGCGTCTCCGGCGAAAGGTAGAGCCAGGCCGCGCCCGCACAGGCGACGGCAAGCAATGAAAGAATGACTTTTCCACGCATCGACAAAGGCCTCTCCGTCCGACACGCCATAGAAAGGTGGTCGTATTCTAGCGCAACTCACGGCTGATTGCCGCGATTTCGCCGAATAGATAGGACACGCGTTTGTTGGAAAAGGGCCAAAACACGGCATTACGAAGATTTAATGTGCACTGCACAATGGTTGTGCAGCCGGCTATGGCCGCCGGTCGAAGCCCGTCATGGGCTCCAAAGGCTGGGCTTTAAGCCTTGCCCAGATGCTTCGGCCAGAACTCCTGATGGACTTCGGCGGCTTCGTCTTCGAGGTTCGGGCCAACCACAGTGACGATGCGCGCGCCGGTTTGCAGCACCGCCCGGCTCGGCACGTTCAACCCGATCCCGGCGATCTCGCCAAGCCGCGCTTCGGAGCACGCAAACACCATACGCCCGATRCCCGACCAGTAAATCGCCCCGGMGCACATCGCGCACGGCTCCGTGCTGGTATAGAGCGTGCAGTCAGCGAGAAAAGCAGTGTCGTAGTGTTGCGCCGCCAGTTTGACCAGGTTCATCTCGGCGTGGTTCGTCATATCGTGGCCGGTGAAGACGCTGTTTTCGGCGCGCAGGATGACGTCGCCGTCCTTGACCAGCACCGAGCCAAACGGTTCGTCGCCGCGTTCCATTGAGGATTTCGAGAGCGCAATCGCCTCGCGTAAAAACGGCTCGTGGCTTTCCATCGGACTATCCCCAAAGAGGCTAAGCGGGATGATCTTGTCTCGAAGCGGAGGGATTTCCAAGGGGCTTCAAATCAGATTCAAGTCCGCCTACCGCAGCATCGGCCAAAGCGTCGCCGCCAGCAGCACGCCCATGGCGATGTTGAACCATTTGAGCCGCACCGGATCCGACAGGAATCCCCGCAGCGCCGTACCGAATCCCGCCCATACCGAAACACTCGGCAGGTTGACGATGGTGAAGGCGATCGAGATCAACACCACCGACAGGAACGGGTGCTCGGCATTGGCATAGACGGCCATAGCGGTGATCGCCATCACCCAGGCCTTGGGATTGACCCACTGGAATGCCGCCGCGTCGATGAAGCGCATCGGCCGCGCTTCCGCCTCGCCCTTGCCGCTCAATGAGCGAGACATGGCGATCTTCCAGGCGAGATAGAGCAGATAGGCGGCACCGGCGATCTTGAGGGCGTTGTGCAGCGCCGGAAATGCCGTCAACACCGCGCCAAGCCCGAAACCGACGGCCAGCAACAGGACAAGAAAGCCGATGCTGATGCCCAGCATGTGCGGCACCGTCCTGGCGATGCCGAAATTGACGCCGGAGGCCAACAGCATGAGGTTGTTCGGCCCCGGCGTGATCGAGGTCACGAAGGCATAGACGAGCAGTGCGAGGAATGCGTCGAGTGACATGGTATCCTCCCAGATACGTCAGCATTATTGTCTCTTTTCGGCTGACGCACAAAGGCCAGCGCCGGCCCATGACGGAGCCAGGCTCTCATCCTTGCAGGGCTGTCTGAAACGCGATGGGAGCTACATCGCCTGCGGGCCGCGGTTCAAAGCGGCCACGCCGGTGCGGCAGATTTCGACCAGACCGAGCGGCTTCATGATGGCGATGAACTGGTCGATCTTGGTGCCCTTGCCGGTGATCTCGAAGATGAAATGCTCGGTGTTGGCGTCGATGACGCTGGCGCGGAACGCGTCGGCCAGCCGCAGCGCCTCGACGCGGGCTTCGCCGGTGCCGGCAACCTTGACCAGCGCCAGTTCCCGCTCCAACGGCCGCTCTTGGCCGGATTCATGCGAGCGCACGGTCAAATCGACCACGCGGTGCACCGGCACGATGCGCTCGAGCTGATGCTTGATCTGCTCCAGCACATGCGGCGTGCCGCGCGTCACGATGGTGATGCGCGACAGATGCTTTTCATGCTCGGTCTCGGAAACGGTCAGGCTCTCGATGTTGTAGCCGCGCCCGGAAAACAGGCCGATGACCCGGGCAAGCACGCCCGGTTCGTTGTCGACCAGCACGGAGAGCGTGTGGTTCTCCGGCTTCTCGGTTTCCTTGGCGATGAAATAGGCCGAACCGGTCGGCTGTAGCTGTGCGTTCATGACATGAATCTCGATTTCAAACTCTTGATCTAACTATCTGTTTGCGCACGGCTTCTCACGACAGCCCTGCCTCGGCTTGTCGGCTACACCAGTTCCCTGCCCTTGGCGTCGATGGCGTTCGCCACCGCCTCGTCGGTCGCCTCGTCGGGCAACAGCATCTCGTTATGCGCCTTGCCCGACGGGATCATCGGGAAGCAGTTGGCGAGGTTCGCCACGCGGCAATCGAACAGCACCGGCTTCCTGACCGAGATCATCTCCTTGATGGCGTCGTCCAGCTCGTCCGGCTTCTCGCAGCGTATGCCATGGCCGCCATAGGCCTCGGCCAGCTTGACGAAGTCCGGCATCGCTTCGGTGTAGGAGTGCGACAGCCGGTTGCCGTGCAGCAGCTGCTGCCACTGCCGCACCATGCCCATATACTGGTTGTTGAGGATGAAGATCTTGATCGGCGCATTGTGCTGCACCGCGGCACTCATCTCCTGCATCGTCATCTGCACCGAGGCGTCACCGGCGATGTCGATGACCAGCGCGTCGGGATGCGCGATCTGCACGCCGAGTGCCGCCGGCAGGCCGTAGCCCATCGTGCCGAGCCCGCCCGATGTCATCCAGCGGTTCGGTTTCTCGAAATGATAGTGCTGCGCCGCCCACATCTGGTGCTGGCCGACCTCGGTGGTGATGTAGGTGTCCATTCCCTTGGTCAGCTCGTAGAGCCGCTGGATGGCATATTGCGGCATGATCACGTCGTGGTTCATCTTGTAGGCGAGTGAATCGCGACCGCGCCACTTGGCGATCTGCTCCCACCAGGGGTAGAGCGCCTTCTTGTCTGCCTTGGCGCTCGCGCGCCACAGCCGCACCATGTCCTCCAGCACGCGGCCGACATCGCCAATGATCGGCACCTCGGTGTGCACGTTCTTGTTGATCGATGACGGATCGATATCGATGTGGATCTTGCGCGAGTTCGGCGAGAACGCTGTGAGCCGCCCGGTGATGCGATCGTCAAAGCGCGCGCCGATGCAGATCATCACGTCGCAATCATGCATGGCCATGTTGGCTTCGTAGGTGCCGTGCATGCCCAGCATGCCCATCCAGTTCTTGCCGGACGCCGGATAGGCACCGAGGCCCATCAGGGTCGAAGTGATCGGGAAACCGGTGAGGTCGACCAGTTCGCGCAGCAGATGGCTCGCTTCCGGGCCGGAATTGATGACGCCGCCGCCCGAATAGATGATCGGCTTCTTGGCGCCGGCCATCAGCTCGACGGCTGCCTTGATCTTCTCCAGGTCGCCCTGGACCTTGGGCTGGTAGCTGGTGCGCGGCGCAATCTGCGGCGGGACATAAAACCCCTTGGCGAACTGCACGTCCTTGGGGATATCGACCACCACCGGACCGGGACGGCCGGTCGTGGCGACATGGAAGGCTTCGTGGATGGTCGCCGCGAGCTCGTTCACGTCCTTCACCAGCCAGTTGTGCTTGGTGCAGGGGCGCGTAATGCCGACCGTGTCGCATTCCTGGAAGGCATCGGAGCCGATCAGCGAGGTCGGCACCTGCCCGGTCAGGCAGACCAGCGGGATCGAATCCATCAGCGCGTCCTGCAGCGGCGTCACCGCATTGGTGGCGCCGGGCCCGGAGGTCACCAGCATGACGCCGGCCTTGCCGGTCGAGCGCGCATAGCCCTCGGCCGCATGGCCCGCGCCCTGCTCGTGGCGCACCAGAATGTGCTCGACCTCATCCTGCTGGAAGATCTCGTCGTAGATCGGAAGGACGGCGCCGCCCGGATAGCCGAAGACATGCTTGACGCCATTGTCCTTCAGCGCCTGCACCACCATTTCGGCGCCCGTCATTTCGCGCCGCTCACTCTGTCCGTTGCTCATCGGTCTGGTCCCGTACTGTCGCCGCTTGGGCGTTGCCATTTGGGTGTAATTGGTCGTTTAGTCGTGTTTCAGGCAATAAAAAAGGCCCCCGAGGGAGCCTGTGTGTTGCGCATGGGAGGTTTTCGCCCGGCGGTTACACCGCCTTGCCCACGCGCCTTCCTACGAGAATGAGTGCCTTTTTCATGGTCGCGGACACTAAGGGCGGGCAAGGCAGCCTGTCAACGGCAAAAATCGCGTCGGCGATGAAGCTGTTTCGCAATTCGACAGATGGCCGTCACGATTTCGCGACCGACGCCACATCGTGCCGACATCGCGCAAGCCGCAACGTCCCTTCCATCGCCCTCGGCAAGGCGCTCCCGGACCAGTTAGGCCGCAGCGTTTTCCGCATAAGCCCTTGAAGCCACGCGAAACTATGGTGGGGCGTGACGAAGGCCGTGCTCTCTGCCGATACTTCATCGCCCGGCTCGGGAGGAGCCATCATGACGGCCTGGATTTCACGGAGGAAGACTTATGCTCGACAAGGCCCCAAACAAGAAACTGTCCGACCTGCTCGACCAATTCGGCGCCGCGCTCGCCGCCAATGACATCGACAAGGCCGTCGGTTGTTTCCAGGACGACTGCTACTGGCGCGACCTCGTCACCTTCACCTGGAACATCAAGACCATGGAAGGCAAGGACCAGGTCCGCGACATGCTGAAGAGCCAGTTGTCGACGACCAGGCCGTCACACTTTGCCATCGCCAAGGGCGAGGACGCGACCGAAAGCGGCGGGCTGATCGAGGGCTGGATCAGTTTTGAGACCGAACTGGCGCGTGGCTTTGGCCATGTCAGGCTGAAGAACGGCAAGATCTGGACGCTGCTGACCACCATGGTCGAATTGAAAGGCCACGAGGAACCGGCGGGCTTCGCGCGGCCGATGGGCGCCAAGCATGGCTCGGGCAAGAACCGTCCGACATGGAAGGAGGAGCGCGAGAAGGAAGCCGCCGAACTCGGCTTCAAGACGCAACCCTACACGCTCATTATCGGCGGCGGCCAAGGTGGCATCGCGCTCGGCGCAAGGCTGCGGCAGCTCGGTGTGCCGACCATCATCATCGAGAAGAACGAGCGGGCCGGCGACAGCTGGCGCAAGCGCTACAAGTCGCTCTGCCTGCACGATCCGGTCTGGTACGACCATCTCCCCTATATCGATTTCCCGAAGAACTGGCCGGTCTTCTCACCCAAGGACAAGATCGGCGACTGGCTGGAAATGTACACCAAGGTGATGGAGCTGAACTACTGGTCCTCGACCGAGGCCAAGAGCGCCTCCTATGACGACAAGAAGAAGGAGTGGACCGTCGTCGTCCACCGCGACGGCAAGGACATCACGCTGAAGCCGAAGCAATTGGTGCTGGCGACCGGACAGTCCGGCAAGGCCAATCTGCCGAAATTCAAGGGCATGGAAAACTTCAAGGGTGACCAACATCACTCCTCGAAGCACCCCGGCCCCGACGCCTATGCCGGCAAAAAGGCCGTTATCATCGGCTCCAACAATTCCGCTCACGACATCGCCGCCGCACTTTGGGAAGCCGGCGCCGACGTTACCATGGTGCAGCGCTCGAGCACCCATATCTCCAGATCCGACACGTTGATGGAAATCGGGCTGGGCTCGCTCTATTCGGAGCAGGCGCTGCAGAATGGCATCACCACGGCCAAGGCCGATCTCATCTTTGCGTCCCTGCCCTACAAGATCTTGCACGAGTTCCAGATCCCGGCCTATGCCGAGATGAAGAAACGCGACGCGGCGTTCTACAAGGGACTGGAAAAGGCCGGTTTCATGCTCGACTGGGGCGACGATGAGTCCGGCCTGTTCATGAAGTACCTCAGGCGCGGCTCCGGCTATTATATCGACGTCGGCGCCTCCCAATTGATCATCGATGGTTCGATCAAGCTGAAGAGCGGTGTCGATGTCGAAGAGATCAAGCAGCATTCGGTTCTGCTCAGCGACGGGTCGGAACTTCCCGCGGACCTTATCGTCTACGCCACCGGCTATGGCTCGATGAACGGCTGGGCCGCCGATCTGATCTCTCGCGAAACCGCCGACAAGGTTGGCAAATGCTGGGGCCTCGGCTCCAACACCACCAAGGATCCCGGCCCCTGGGAAGGCGAGTTGCGCAACATGTGGAAGCCGACGCARCAGGAGGCGCTGTGGTTCCATGGCGGCAAYCTGCACCAGTCGCGCCATTATTCGCAGTTCCTGGCGCTGCAATTGAAGGCCAGGCAGGCCGGTCTGCCGACGCCGGTCTACGGGCTGCAGAAGGCGCACCACAAGGGATAGCGCGCCCGGGTAGCCCGCCTATGGGCACCAAGGAGGTGCGGCGAACGCCGCGCCTCCAGAATGCATCGCTACGCGCGGGGAAGGCGCATGGCTTCGATCGGTTCGGACGTGCCGGCCGCATCGAGACGGCCCGGCTTTCCGACAGGGGCGCTGAGCTGCACCGGAGAAGCGCCTTCGGCACGTCCGCGCTCCCGGCAGCGCTCAGGCCGGTATGCGGTCACCGCATTGTCGCCGTCGAAGCAGAAACACATGGGCCGTCTCCTCCCAGTGATTGGTTGCGTCAGGCGCGGTAGCTGAAATCGCGCACGACGCGCTGCAGCAACGGCACGTAGTCGCGAAACGTCCGCGTCTTCATGTTGGCGATCTTGCCGGCTTCGTCCCACATGCGCACCCGCACCGCTTCCTCATGGAAAGGATTTTTGCGGAACTCGGCCACCTCCTCGGCGCTCATCGGCCCGCCCTGCAGCGACAGCGTATGGACAGAAGCCTGCGAAAGCCTGCCGAAATAGGTTGGGTCGGTGGCGCAGAGATAGCGCTTGGCCGCGACATGCAGCCTGACGCATTCGACGATGACTGGCGGAAAGAACGGCGCCAGCACCTCGCCGCCGGCCTCGTCATGATGCTTGTCCTCGACATCCTCGGGCGAATAGGTGCCGAATTCGCTGGTGTAGTGGCCGATGTCATGCAGCAGTGCCGCCGCCACCAGCGCTTCCGGCGCGCCATCCTGCTCGGCAAACCAGGCGCCCTGCAGCATGTGCTCCGACATGGTGACCGGCTCGCCGAGATAGGATTCGGCACCCCGGCGCTCAAAGATGTCGGCGATGAACTCGACGATATTGTCTGCGTTCAGATCCTGGCCGCTCATTCCGCGGCCTCCTTGAACTCGTGTTCGATCGCGGAAAGCGTCGACAGCAGGCCGTCCTTGTCGGCGTAGCAGCCCTGCAGCCAGCGCTTGCCGGTACCGGAAAACGCCTTGCGGGCATGCATGACGCGGGTGTTGTCGACGATGAAAGCCTGGCCGGCTTCGAGCTTGAACGTCACTTCGAAGGACGGATCCTCGATCAGTTCGGCGAACCGGCGATAGGCGGCGTAGTAGGCGGCCATCTCGGCGAAGGGCACGTCGACCGTCGGCGCCAGCGAGCGGTTGTTGAAGCGGATGGAGATGAGCTCGCCATCAGGCCCAAGCTCGATCATCGGCCGCTTGGCCTGCAATCGCACCCCCGAGGAGCCGGCATATTCGAAACGCGCCGGGTAAGAACTCAACAGCCGGAAGCCTTCCGGGTTCTCGGCCTGCAAGGCTGCCGCGACGGCAAAACCGTCGACGACGCTGGATTCGCCGCCGTCCACCGTGTTTTCGATGCAGGACAGAATCTGCAGCGTCGGCACCGGATCGCGATAGGGATTATCGGTGTGCGCCTGAAGACCAAGATTGGTGTAGGCGAGATTGGTCGGATTGACCTCGGCACGGACTTCGAACCAGCGGCCGTAATTGGTCTCCCTGATATAGCCGAACAGATCGGACACTTTGCAAAGCGCCCCGGATTCTGTCGGCAGGTCGTCCATCACGGCGAAGCCATAGGTTTTCACCGCCGACAGCCATTGCCGCAAGACGGTGCGGTCACGGCTGGCCGCGACATAGCCGGCGCGTGGCACCGAATCCTGCATGGTGGCCTTGGTCCATCGAACGGTGTCCTTACCGGTCCATCCAGCCTGGCCAGCGGTGTCGCGGTCATAGGCATTGGCGTTCAGCCATAGCGCGGGAAAGCTGACAGTCTTTCCTTCCGGCACAAAGGTCAGCTCAAGCGCATCGCCCTTGATCGAGGCCGCGCCGATCCTCGTCTCGGCCGGAATGTCGAGGATGGTGATGAGCCGCTGGCCATTGCCTGCGCTGCGTGTCTTGTCGTCGAGCGCGTTGTCACGCAGCCACATGGCGTGAAAGCGGGTGCGCGTCCCGTCCTGCCAGCCAAGTTCGATTGTTCTGCCTTCGTCGCCAACCAGCGCGTGGGTGAGCATGGGAGATGCCGTTCCTGTCCGTTGCACCCCACGGCCCGATCCGCAGGGTTTCGATTGCATGTTGGCCGCGCGAAAGGCATAACTCAAATTATCATTTTTTGGCCAATGGCATCAAATAACTAATGGCTCAAAGAACCATCCCGGCCTTGCCTCCGCTCGACTGGCTGCGCAGTTTCGAGGCGGCGGCGCGACTGTCGAATTTCACCGCAGCAGCAGCCGAACTCGGCCTGACACAGGCCGCCGTCAGCCAGCACATCCGGCTGCTCGAGGACCGGTTGAAGACGCGTCTGTTCTCGCGATTGGCGCGTGGCGTCGCGCTGTCACCCGAGGGTGCCGCCTACCTGCCCCACATCCAGTCGGCCTTCGCCACCATCGGCAGCAGCACAGCTGAACTATTCGAGCCGCGCGCCGTCCAGACCGTCTCGATCCGGGTGCCGATCTCCTTCGCCCTGCTGGTCCTGGTCCCGGCGCTGCCCGATCTTGCCGAGGCACTGCCGCGCATCCAGCTCGATTTGGTGACGATCCATCGCCCGACCGACTACGACCTGCCTGGCTCTGCGCTCGACATCCGTTTCGGCAACGGATCCTTCCCCGGACGCGAGGCCGACAGGCTGACCGCCGAGCGGCTTGTGCCGGTGGCAAGTCCGGGCCTGGCCGGTGCCGCCGATTGGACATCACTGCCGCTGCTTCTGGTCGCCGGCGCACGCGAGATGTGGGCGGAATGGTTCGCGGCGGCCGGACTGGCCGGCCACCCCCAGCGGTCGCATCGTTTCGACAGTTTCGTCGCGGCGATGCAAGCAGCAAGCGCCGGGGCCGGCGTGCTTCTGGGGTCGCGTCCTCTGGTCGACGCCGCGCTCAACAGCGGGAGCCTGCTGACGCTTTCCGATTTCGAACTCTCCAGCACCTCGGGCCACTTCCTGACCAGGGCGTCGACCGCGCGCCTGACCAGTGCCGAGCAGGATTTCAGCCAGTGGCTGCTGAGGCACCTCGCCAGAGAGACCTCCGCCTGACCGGCGGCTATCGCGATGTGGCGCCGATACGCTTCCAGTAGATCAGTGTGCCGGTCAGCCCGCCATGCGGCTTCAGCGCAWAGTCCGGTATTTCGCCGGCCAAGGTGAAACCGAGTTTTTCGTAGAGGCCCGAAGCGCCCTCTTCCTTCGCCGTATCCAGGACCAGCAGAGTGCGCCCCTTCTCGGCGGCGAGACGCTCCGCGGCCCGCATCAGGCGCGTTCCGACACCCCTGCCGCGGTATTGGACTGATGTCATCAGCTTGGCGATCTCGGCCCGGTGCGGCTGGTTGACTGGGAAGTCGAGCAGCAGCGTGACGGTGCCGACAAGGACCTTGCCGTCCCATGCACCGAGCACCACGCGTTCCCCTCTCGCCGCTGCTGTCAGCGACCTCTCCCAGAATGCGCTTGCCGCTTCCAGCGCCAGCGGATGCATGAAGCTGACGGAGCCGCCGGCGGCAACCGTTTCGACCAGCAGATCAGCCAGCATTGCCAGCGTTTCCGCACTGGCACTCAGAGCTCGGATTTCGATGGAATTCATGACTGTTCCCTGGAAACGATGAATGAGTTCGATGCCGGCGTCAGTCGAGATTGCGCACGCGCCGCCGCTTGCGCGCTGCCTTGATGGCGCTGATGCGCTCGGTGTCTTCTTCCCTGAGGTGCCGTCCGCGCTCGAGGATCTCGAGTGTGTATTCCTCATAGGTCAGGCCCAGCCGCTCGGCTTTTTCCATGCGCATCAGCATGAYTTCGCGGCTCGGCGCCTTCCAYGCCTTGGCGTGCGCGGCCTGCCARGCCAGGAAGATGTAAGGGTCGCCCTTGCCCCAGGGTGGTCCCTTGTACTCATCGAGAGGCGGCCCCCCATTGTGGGAGCGTTTTGGCCGTCTCGCCATGATCTCAGCCCCTGACCAGCGCGACGAGATAGTCGGCGCCCGCCTCCGGGGCGTGAAAGGTGCAGTCAGACGGCGCGCCGAGCGCCAGGCAGTCGCCAGGTCCCAACCTGTGCACCACATCGCCCTCGGTGAAGTCGAGCCGTCCGGAAATCAGCCAGACCTGCTGCTTGATGAAGGCATAGGAGGCCGCCGGAAACCTGACCCTGGCGCCTGCCGGCAGGTGCACCTTGATCAGTTCGAGCGGCATGTCGCTGGCCGGTGACAAATGCCGCCTGACATAGCCTGTATCGGGATCGCGCCACGCCGGCTGGTCGGCCTCGCGCAGCAGCCCGCCACCTTGCAATTCCGCCCGCGCGATGAGGGTCGACAGCGTCATGCCGAAGGCCACCGCGATGCGCACCAGAAGGGTCGCCGTCGGGCTGGTCATGCCGCGCTCGATCGTGCTCAGCATCGCCTTGGAAACGCCGGACCGCTCAGCGAGCTCGGCCAGCGACCAGTCCCGCATGACCCTTTCGGCGTGGATTCGCCTGCCGATAGTCGAGGAAATATCGTTCGCTATATCATCCATTCGTCCATTATAGCGAAAGACCGGTTCTGGAGAAGAGCCCTTTTGCGACAATTTTCGCCGGGAGCTTAATCCTCTCTACACCATCCGACCTCATCCGACCTTAACCCCATTCCGGTAGGGTCCGATCTCAAGGGAAATGGGATTGGTCTGTCCATGTATGTCGAACGCGAAGCYTCCGTCGGCGAACCGACATCGCAGGAGCGCCGCAACGCAGAGCAGAACGACCGGCGCATCCTGGGCAATGTCGTGCAATGCGACGGCGCGCGCGCCACCATCGCCGCCTATGCCGATGACATTGACGGGTCTGTGACCGGCCTGTGGACGGTCGGCAAGATGATCTCGATCAATCTGGGCACGACGCGAACCGTGGGTCTCGTTTACGCGATCGGCAAGTCGAACCGYGCCTGGAGCAATGAGGGCCAGAACCCGATAGAGGTCAGCATAGAGCTGATCGGTGAGGTGCGCGACGGCGCTGAGCCAGGCGCCAAGCCGATCTTCGATCGCGGCATTACCACCTATCCGCATATCGGTGCTGTTGCGCACCGCATCCGCACCCGCGACCTGCAGGCGGTCTATGATCTCGCCGGCCGCCATTCSATYACCATCGGCTCGCTGGCGCAGGACGAGACAATCGCCGCCAACATCGCTATCGACGACACGCTGGCGCGCCATTTCGCCGTTGTCGGCACCACCGGCGTCGGCAAATCCACGGCCGTTTCGCTGCTGCTGCGCAAGTCGATCGAGGCACGCCCCGATTTGCGCATCCTGATCCTCGACCCGCACAATGAATTTGCGAGTTCGTTGCCCGAATATTGCGTCAAGGTCGATTCCAAAACGCTCGACCTGCCGTTCTGGATGTTCAAGCTCGAGGAATTCGCCGAGGTGCTGTTTCGCGGTCGTGAGACCGACCCGGAAGAGATCGACGCTCTGCGCGACCTCATTCCGCTCGCCAAAAACCTCTACCGCAATCCGAATTCGGGCGCCTATCTCAGGCGCGGCACCGATGCGCTGACCGCCGATACGCCCGTTCCTTACCGCATCGCCGACCTGCTCAAGCAGATCGACGAGCGCATGGGCATGCTCGAAAGCAAGAACGAGCGCCCGACGCTCAAATCGCTGAAGACGCGCATCGARTCGGCCGCCGCCGATCCGCGCTACCGCTTCATGTTCAATTCGCGCCTGATCGAGGACACCATCCACGAAACGATCGGCAACATTTTTCGCGTGCCGCATCACGGTCGCCCGGTGACCTGCTTCGAAATGGCCGGCATGCCCTCCGAAGTGGTTAACTCCGTCTGTTCGGTGCTGGCGCGCCTGGCCTTCGACCTCGCTCTGTGGAGCGAGGGCAAGCTGCAGCTCCTGCTGCTGTGCGAGGAAGCGCATCGCTACATGCCGGCCGATCCGCGCCTCGGCTTCGCGCCGACAAGGCATGCGCTGTCGCGCATCGCCAAGGAAGGCCGCAAATATGGCTGCTATCTCGGCGTCGTCACCCAGCGTCCGGGCGAGCTTGACCCGACCATCCTGTCGCAGTGCTCGACCTTCTTTGCCATGCGGCTCGCCAACGAGCAGGACCAGGCGATCATCCGCTCGGCCATCGCCGACTCGTCCGCCTCCACGCTTGCCTTCCTGTCATCGATGGGCCAGCGCGAAGCCATTGCCTTCGGCGAAGGTGTGGCGACCACCATGCGGCTGAAGTTCGAAAAATTGCCCAGCCATCTGCTTCCCGGCACGTCCAAGGGCGAAGAGGCCATTTCGTCGAAAGGCGATGATGTCGACCTGGTGGCGATCGTCGAGCGGCTGCGCAACGTGCCGAAACCGACGCCGCAGGCAATGGCCTTCGCCGAAGTAGTCGATTCTAGCCGCCAGGCCGGCGACCCCGACTACCGCAAGCCGCCGGCCACCCGCGCGCCATCGGACGACGATTTCGACATGCGCTACGGCCTGAAGCCCGCCACCTTCGGCCTGCGCCCCCAGAACGACTGAGCCTCCAAACTCTCTGATGACCGACTGAGAAGCCGAACCAAGCTTCCGAGGGCTGTACATCGTCGAACCAGCTTGGGTAAATCCCGAAAGGGAATTCATCAGGCCGGATTGAATGGCGTGGGTTTCGAGAAGCCGGAGCGGAGCGGACATTCAGTCCGTGAGCACCGGAAGTCGAGAAAGCCGCGTCAGGCAACCGGCCTCATGAATTCTTCTTCGGGATTTTAGGCGCAGACGCGGTTGCGGCCTTGCCTCTTCGCCTCATAGAGCTGGCGGTCGGCGCGGCGATAGAATTCCTCGGCCGTTTCCTTGCGGTCCCAGACGGCAAGGCCGACGCTGGTGGTGATCTTGAGCCGAACATTGCCCGAAAGGATCGACATGTTGGCGATCGCCTTGCGGATGCGCTCGGCGAACTTGGCCAGCAGTTCCGCCTCCATGTTGGGCGTGACCACCGCGAACTCCTCGCCGCCCAACCGCGCCACCACATCGTGGAAACGTGTCATGTCCTTGAGGCAGCTGGCGACAGCCTTCAGCACCTCGTCGCCGACATCGTGGCCATGGGTGTCGTTGACCTGCTTGAAATGGTCGAGATCAAGGATCATCAGCCCGACCGGCTTTTCGATGCGCCGGAACTCCTCGAGATACTCCTTGAGTGCATCGTCGAAATAGCGCCGGTTCTGCATCCCGGTTAGCCCGTCGGTCAGCGCCGCGTGCTCGAATGTTTCGGAGCGGGCGCTGAGCGAAACCGTCATGGCGCGCAGCTTGCCTTCTTCCGTCGCCTGTTTGCGGATCAGCGGGTAGATGAAGAAGATGCCGAAAAACAGCGCGGTCGCCAGCAGCACCCCCGTCGCGAACAACAGCTTGTTGAGGTAGATGACCTTGTCCAGGCCCGATTGCGTATGGAGTTCCGTGGCGAAGGATTGCAAGAGCCCATAGGCGTGCAGCGTCACCAGGCCCGCGGCSAGGATCACGAAAATAAAGACGAAAAATGCGGATTCCGCCTTRTGGAAACGCATCTGCTCCCCRATGGAAAAGTGCCCATCGACCTTATGGCACGGACCGCCTTACGGAGCGTTAATTCCGACAACCTCGACGGGAACCCTTCCCTCCAGGTCAACTTTTTAAGTTGCATTAGCAACAAGTGTTTGGATCGTGGTTTCGAGATTGTCACCAGGGCGCAATCTCTGCCATTCCGGCCCCAGCTGATGCCGAAACCAGGTCGCCTGCCGCTTGGCATATTGCCGGGTTGCGATCTTGGCCCGCTCGATCGCCTCGGGAAAGCTGGTTAGTCCGGCCATGGCGGCCTGCAGGTCGCGAACGCCGATCGCCTTCATCGCCGGCAGGTCCGGATCGAGGTTAAGAGCCGAAATTTGCCTGACTTCCTCCAGCGCACCCTTATGGAGCATGTTGTCGAAGCGCCTTTCGATGCGGTCAACCAGCGCGGCCCTATCCGGTTCGATGACCAGGAAACGCGCCGTCTGCCTGTCGATGAGCGGCCGGCCGCGCTCTGCCTGCCACTCCAGGATCGACCGGCCGGAGGCGTCGAGCACCTCGAGCGCCCGCACGACGCGCTGGCTGTCGGTTGGCTTCAGCTGCATGGCGGCTCTTGAATCCTCACGCAGCAGCAGGGCATGCAGCTTGACCGCGCCTTGCTCCTTCAACTCATAGCGCCAGCGGTCGCGGATGCGCGGCGGAATGTCGGGCATTTCCGAAATACCCTCGGCCAGCGCCCGAAAATAAAGGCCGGTGCCACCGACGAAGACCGGCCGCCGCGACAGTGTGCCGTCGTCGATGAGTTTCATCACATCGCGCAGCCACGCACCCGTCGAATAGGCAGTAGCAGGATGGACGTGGCCGTAGAGAAAATGCGGCACGCGTGCGAGGTCGGCCGCCTCCGGTCGGGCGGTCAGCACGTCGAGCACCGAATAGCCTTGCATGGAATCGGTGTTGACGATGACGCCGCCTGCGCGTTCGGCCAAGTCGAGCGCCAGTGCCGACTTGCCGCTGGCGGTCGGCCCGGCTATCAGGATCGCGTTCTTCACGCGGCCTTCGCCCGCATCCGTGCCGGAATTCTCCATGCCGCTCATTGCCACGCTTGTTTCCCGTCCCGCCGACCGCGCTCTGTCGCCGTCGCTTGCGAATATGGCCTCACGGTCAGTGGGCGCAAGCGCTGTCGTCTGGCTGGCCGAAGGCATTGCCTGCGATCTTGCCTTGCCGCAAGAGGCTGACGCCGCCGATATCATCGCCGCCTTGCGCGCCGCGCTGGCTGGGGAAGCGGTCGATGTGATCGTCCATCAGGCCGAAACGCGCCGCAAGAAGATCCTCATCGCCGACATGGATTCGACCATGATCGACCAGGAATGCATCGACGAGCTGGCCGACGAGATCGGCGTCAAAGATCGCGTTGCCACGATTACCGCGCGGTCGATGAATGGCGAGATCGCCTTCGAGCCGGCGCTGCGTGAGCGCGTSGCGCTGCTGAAGGGKCTCGAYGCCGCCGTKGTCGACCGCATCGTCGCCAATCGSCTGACRCTGGCCTCSGGCGGCCGCGCSCTKGTCCAGACSATGCGCGCCAAYGGCGCCTGGACRGCMCTKGTSTCSGGYGGCTTCGAARTSTTCACSWCKCGCATCGCSGCCATGCTCGGYTTTCAGGAAAACCGCGCCAATCGCCTGCTCGAACAGGACGGACGCTTCACCGGCCTGGTCGGCGAGCCGATCCTCGGCCGCGCCGACAAGGCCGACGCCCTGCTCGAAATTTCGGCGCGCCTCGGCCTGACGCCGGCCGATGCCATCGCCGTCGGCGACGGCGCCAACGATCTCGACATGATCCGCCTCGCCGGCACCGGTGTCGCACTTCATGCCAAGCCGACAGTGGCGGCGCAGGCCAAGGTCCGCATCGACCATGGCGACCTCACCGCATTGCTCTATCTGCAAGGCTATCGCCAGGAAGAGTTTGTGCAATGAAGCCCATGCGCACCGAGCGCCTGATCCTGCGCAACTGGGAGGATCGCGACCGCGAGCTCTTCCATCGCATCAATTCCGATGAACGGGTCATGGAGTTCTTCCCGTTTCGCCGCGACCGCGCGGCAGCCGACGCCAAGATGGACGAATTTCGGGTCGACATCGAACGAGATGGTTACGGTTTCGCCGCGGCCGAGATCATCGCATCAGGCCAATGCGTCGGCTTTGTCGGCATCACCGCAACCGATGATCTGCCGTTCCTGCCGGCCGGCGCCATCGAGATCGGCTGGCGGCTGGCGCCCGAATTCTGGGGCATGGGCTATGTCACAGAGGCCGCCGAGGCATGGCTGGCCTACGGCTTCGACACGCTTGGGCTTGGCGAGATCGTCTGCCTGGCGGTCGCGAACAACCGCCGCTCCACCGCCGTCATGGAACGCCTCGGCATGACCACCGATCCGTCGGCCAATTTCGATCACCCAGACATTCCCGACAGCCACCCCACCCTCAAGCGGCATGTGTTCTACAGGCTCGCGGCAACGGATTGGCGCGCAAGAAAAAGGGCGGCTCGCTAGCCGCCCTTTTTATTTGATATCAGTAGGTTGCCGGACCTCAATCCATCCGGATCGTAACGAAGCGCAACTCACCGGTCTTCGACGCCAGCATCAACAGCGCGTTCTTGCGCCCCTGCTCCTTCAGCGCGCCGATCCGGTCCATGACGTCCTTTGGCGTGGCAACCGATTCCTGCGCGATCTCGGTGATCACTTCGCCGGGCTGGATGCCGCGCTCGGCGGCAGCCGAATCCTTGGCTACATCGGTGATGACGACGCCCGAGACATCGGCGGCGATGCTGAACTTCTTGCGCGTCTCGTCATTGAGTTCACCGACAGTCATGCCGAGCACCGAGGCGGTCGAAACGGCCGGAGCCTTGTCGCCCTTGTCCTGGTCGGTGTTGCCGTTCTCACCATTGGCGAGCTTCTCGCCATCCTCGAGCCGGCCGAGCGTCACCTTCACCGTCTGCTCGACTCCCTTGCGCACGATCAGCACGTCGACAGCCTTGCCGACGGGGCTTTCGGCGACGACGCGCGGCAGGTCGCGCATTTCATGGATGTCCTTGCCGTCGAACTTGATGATGACGTCGCCGGCCTGGATGGTGCCGTTGTCGACAGGACCACCCTTGATGACGCCGGCGACCAGCGCCCCCTTGGCGGTCGCCATGCCGAGGCTCTCGGCGATGTCGTCCGTCACCGGCTGGATGCGCACACCGAGCCAGCCGCGCCGCGTCTCGCCAAACTGGCGCAACTGGTCGACGACGCCCGACGCAAGCTGCGAGGGGATGGAGAAGCCGATGCCGATCGAGCCGCCGGACGGCGAGATGATCGCTGTGTTGATGCCGATGACCTCGCCCACACTGTTGAACAGCGGTCCGCCGGAATTGCCGCGGTTGATCGCGGCGTCGGTCTGGATGAAGTCGTCATAGGGGCCGGAATTGATGTCGCGGTTGCGGGCCGAGACGATGCCGACCGTGACCGTGCCACCGAGGCCGAACGGATTGCCGACCGCCATCACCCAGTCGCCGACACGCATCTTGGTGGAATCGCCGAACTTCACCGCGGTCAGCTTGTGGCCTTTCGGATCGACCTTGAGCACCGCGACATCGGTCTTGGTGTCGGTGCCGACCAGCGTCGCCTTCAGCGTGATGCCATCGGAGAAATTGACCTCGATGTCGTCGGCGTCCGCAATCACGTGGTTGTTGGTGACGACGATGCCTTGCTCGGCGTCGATGACGAAGCCGGAGCCCAACGACTGCACCTTCTGCGCGCCATTGTCCTTGTCGCCGCCGCGATTCTTGAAGAAGTCGTCGAAGAAGTCCTGGAACGGCGAGCCTTCGGGAAGCTGCGGCATCGGCACCGCGCCCGGCCCTTCCGTGCCCTTCACCGTCTGCGAGGTCGAGATGTTGACCACCGCGCCGAGCACGCCTTGCGCCAGGTCGGCCACCGAAGCAGGTCCGTCTGCCGCGAAGGTCGGCGTCACGAAGGACGGGACGGCGACGGTGCCGACAAGAAGCGCTGCCGTGCCGGCGATGAATGTCCGCCGTGCCGCGCGCAAAAGGAGTGTGGATGTCATCGAGAAGCCTCCCGGTCTTTCTGAAAGAGAAAGCGCAACGGCGAAAACACCGTGTTGCGCCATGTTGGCAAAAAATACGGCACGTTTGCGGCTACGACTACCGGCAGAGGATAAATCCTCCGTTATGCCGAAGACGAAAACCTGACGTTCTCATCCGCTCCGGACCAGCCAGACGATGCCGACACCGATGGCAATCGCGGCCAGCCCRCCGATCCGCAAYGCATTTTCCGGCATCGACAGCACCTCRCCCGCRAGYTTYTTSGCSARGCTSGGAAASCCGCCATAGACCAGGCCCTCKATSACGAGGACCAGGCCTATCGCCGCGARGAARTCCTGCACCGGCTATTGCTGGCCGGTGCTGGGTTGCGTGGCTGGCGCGGCGGGTGCCGTCGCCGGTGCGGCGGGAGCCGCCGGCGTCGGTTTCGCCGACCCTTCCTTGCCTTCCGGATCGCGGAAGAAGCGGAAGAACTCCGAATTCGGCGACAGCACCATGGTCGTCCCGGTGTTGTCCAGCGCCGTGCCATAGGCATTCATCGACCGGTAGAAATCGAAGAAGGCCGGATCACGCTGATAGGCTCCGGCGAAGGTGGCGCTGCGCTGGGCTTCTCCCTCGCCGCGCAGGATCTCGGACTCCTTCTGCGCTTCGGCAACGATCTCGACCACTTCGCGGTCGGCGCGTGCCGTGATGCGCTGTGCCGCTTCGTTGCCGCGTGCCCGCAGCCGAGCCGCCTCGGCCAGGCGTTCGGCCTTCATGCGATCGAACGTCTGCTGTGAAACCTCGGCCGTGAGGTCGGTGCGGCGGATGCGGACATCCTCGATCTGCAGGCCGAGCGAGGTGGCGTCGGGCCGGAGCTGATCGCGCACTTCGCGCATCATCACCGCACGCTCTTCGGAAAGCGCGGCCTCGAAGTCGCGCAGACCGTAGACGCGGCGCAAGGCAGCGTCGAGACGGGTTCTGAGCCGCGCTTCGGCCAGTTCGATCTGACCGGACACGGCGGCACGGAAGACGCGCGGATCCGAGATACGATAGGCGATGAAGGCGTCGACCTCATAGAACTTGCCGCCCGACACCTGGACGCGGATGTTGTCGAGGTCGAAGCGCAGCACCCTGTTTTCGATCAGTTGCACCGTATCGGCGTCGAAGAACGAGAACGGCGCCTTGAAGTAGATGCCGGGCTCGCTCTTGACGTCGACGATCTCGCCGAACCGCAGCACCAGCGCCTGCTGGCGGGCGTTGACCACGAAGACCGAGGAATAGATCAAGAACAGCATGACCGCCGCGACGACGACGAAGATGGGAAGACGGTTGGCCATCACTGGGTACCTCCCGTGTTCGCGGCAGGCGCGGCCGGAGCCGGCGGTTTGGGCTGCAATGCCGGCAGCGGCAGATAGGGCACGACACCTTGTCCGTTGCCCTGCTCGACGATGACCTTGCTCGAGTCCTTCAGAACCTTCTCCATGGTTTCCAGATAAAGCCGTTTGCGCGTGACATCGGGGGCTTTGACGTATTCGTCATAGACCGAGATGAAGCGCTGGGCCTCACCTTCGGCTTCCTGCACCACACGGTTCTTGTAGGCGGCSGCATCTTCGCGGAYCTGTGCCGCCTCGCCGCGCGCCTGGCCGAGCTTCTGGTTGGAGTACTGGTTGGCCTGCTCGACGAACTTGTCCTCGTCCTGCTCGGCACGCTGCACCTCGTCGAACGCGTCGGCCACTTCACGTGGCGGTGCCGCATCCTCGATGGAGACGGCGTTGATGTTGAGGCCGGCCTTGTAGCCGTCCAGCGTCGTCTGGATGATCTCGCGCACAGAGGCCGCTATGCCCTGGCGGTCATCGCGAAAAATGTCCTGGGCCGGCCGACGGCCGACGGCTTCACGCATGGCGCTTTCGGCGACCTGCCGCAGCATGCCGTCCGGATCGGAGACATCGAACAGATAGGCGCGGGGATCGGAGACCTGATAAGCCACCGAAAACTGCACGTTGACGATGTTCTGGTCGCCCGACAGCATCAGGCCATTGCCGCTGGTGTTGCCGCCGCCAATATCGACGAGCTGCTCG
The DNA here is from genome assembly GCF_056402975.1 of Mesorhizobium sp. P3_A9. NCBI lineage: Bacteria > Pseudomonadati > Pseudomonadota > Alphaproteobacteria > Hyphomicrobiales > Phyllobacteriaceae > Mesorhizobium > Mesorhizobium sp. P3_A9. Next base: position 26,138 of record NZ_JBFUGJ010000029.1, read on the forward strand.
GAAATCTTGGCAGTCTCGACGGTTTCGAGCGGCCACCAATGGAAATGCAGGCCAGGCTGGGAAAGTTCGGGCTTTGGCTTGCCGAAGCGCAGTTCGACCGCGACCTCGTCGGGCTGCACCGTATAGACCGCCTGGAACGCCCACAAAACGACCAGCACCGCGGCGATCAGGCCGAACACCGCCGGACTGGCGCCGCCACCGCCGGGCAGCGCGCGCCGCAGCCGGTCCTGGCCGCGGCGAATGATGTCCTCGAGATCGGGAGGCGAGCCCTGCGGCCCGCTCGGTCCCTTTGGTCCCTGCCCCCAGGGCCCCTGATTGTTGCCGCCGCCGCCGCCCCATGGGCCGCCGCCACCGCCGCTCTTGTCGTTCCAGGGCATGAATGTCCTTTCGCTTGGAATTCCCTCAAGCGCCGGTGTTACGGCGCAAAATCCAGTGTTGTTCTTCTATAGGGATGTGGCAGCACGCTTTCAACGCGATGCCCCGCCGACATCATCCGTTTTGGGCCTGTCGCGACCCTTTGTCGTCTTTCAATACCTTTTTTGTCTTTCAATGTATCTCGCGGCGGCGCTCGTAAACCGAATAGCGCGTTGCGTGACTGTCCTTTTCGCCGGCCGGAACCTCCAGAGAACTGACGACGCGCCATGTCTGAGGGTCGATCGGCGGGAAATGCGCATCGCCGTCGACGGCGGCCAGCACATGGGTAACGTGCAGCCGGTCGGCCAGCGGCAGCGCCTGGGCATAGATTTCGCCACCGCCGATGACGCAGACCTCGTCCACGCCAGCCATGCAGCGTCCGCGCACCGTTGCCAGCTGAATCGCGGCCTCCAGCGTATGGGCCACCTCGACGCCCTCGGCGCGCCAGGCCTTGTCGCGGGTGACGACGAGGTTCAGCCGGCCCGGCAGCGGACGGCCAATGCCTTCATAGGTCTTGCGGCCCATGATGATGGGCTTGCCCATCGTGTCGGCCTTGAAGCGCTTGAGGTCGGTGGAGAGCCGCCAGGGCAATCCGCCGTCCCGCCCGATCACACCGTTCTCGGCGATGGCGACATAGATCGCGACATGCATCAGTTCGCGTCTCCGCCATTGCTGTCCGACGGTTCGAGCAGCAGGATGTCGATATCATGCTCGGGATAGAAATCTTTCGCGGTCATCTCGAAACTCGTCGGCCCGACCTTTTTGACATTGTCGCCGCAGAACGAGACCATCGCTTTTGGATTACCCTTGTCGACGGTCAGCTTGAACTTGCCGATGGTGCCCGCCGCCCAGTTGCCGCCTGTTGTCAGTATATAGGCGATGCGGCTTTCGTAATATTTCGGGTAACCGTCCGGATTGTCCTTCGCCGCCTTGCGCACCGCGTTCTCGAATGTGCCGTCCATGCAGTAGCGTGTCTTGTATGTCGCATACTGCCCCTGAAACTGGCCATCGTAGAAGAAGCTGACCGAGGACGTGCCGCCGACGCTCGGCTTGTAGCGGTGCGAAACATGGACGTCCTTGTTGGCCGGAAAGGTCGAGCGCCACCAATAGGTCGAGCGCAGCTGCCACCATGGCGCATAGGACGGTGTGGCGCTTTGGTCGCTTTCGCCTTGCGGGTCCTCGATGATGATGCCGCGGTCGACCCAGTCGTCGGCCACCGCCTTTGGCAGCTTCGCCAGCGCCGCCTTGGCCGCGTCGCCGAACGGGTTGAACGGCACGTTCTGCGCCTTGAGGTCGGCGCTGATGTCGATGCCGAGCGCGAACACCTTCTGCTCGAGCTCAGGCTTTGCCGGCGCGCCGTCGATCGTCACCTCGAAGCCGAGGAAATTGTCACTCTGGTTTTCAGGGATCGCCGGCATCTCCTCGGGGTCGCCTGAAATGTCGGGCATCGGGAAGGCGAYGATCGCGTCGACATCCCGATCGGTGTTGTTGTGGAAGACGTAGTCGACCGTCACCTTTTCAGGCGAAATGAAGAGATCCTCGCTTTGCATCGCGACGGCATCGCTGCGCGACAGGATCAGGCCGCCGGTGCCGAGCTCGGCAACCGAATCGTTGGCCAATGCGGGTGCTGCCGAAAGCGCCAGCGCCGCAGTCAGAACATATCGCAACATCGAAGCCCCCTCGGCTGGAATGCCTGGACGACCCTAGCCGTTTCAATGTGGCGTTTCAAAGCCCTTCCGTCTCACGGGACCGTCCGGACGGTCTGGACACGCCGGCAGCGGTCTGGACACGCGAGCGGTCTGGACACGCAAGCGGTCTGGACTAACAGGTTCCGATCGGGCAGGAGTTCGCCCCATGCGCAAGCTTCTCGTCATCGGCATCGGCGCCGGCAATCCCGACCATATGACAGTTCAGGCCATATCAGGCCTGAACCGCGCCGATGTGCTGTTCATCCCCGACAAGGGCGCGAAGAAGAACGACCTTGCCGAATTGCGGCGCGAGATCTGCGACCGCTTCGTCACCAACCCGAAATCGCGCCGCGTCGAATTCGACGTACCGGTGCGCGCCGAACCGACATCCTCCTACCGTTCGACTGTCGACGACTGGCACGAAGCCATCGCCGCCATCTACGAGAGCCTGATCCGCGACGAGATTGCGGAGAATGGCTGCGGCGCCTTCCTGATCTGGGGCGATCCTTCGCTGTACGACAGCGCACTGCGTATTCTCGAGCGGGTGCGCCTGAGAGACAATGTCGCCTTCGCGCTGGAGGTCATCCCCGGCATCACCGCAGTCCAGGCGCTTGCCGCCAGCCATAAAATGGCGCTGAACCGTATCGGCGATTCCATCCTGATCACCACCGGCCGCAGGCTGACTGAAGAGGGTCTTGCCGAAAATGTCGGCAGCACGGTCATCATGCTCGACGGCAAATGCGCCTTCAACACGCTGGCCGACCAGGATGTCGTCATCCATTGGGGCGCCTATCTCGGCACCCCGGACGAGATTCTTGTCTCGGGTCGCCTCGGCGATGTTGGCGAAGAGATCGAGAAAGTGCGTGAGGAAGCCCGCAAGAAGAAGGGCTGGATCATGGACACCTATCTGCTGCGCAAGCCTGGCGAGCCGAAAGAGAATTAGTCCCTTTGTGGCGCCAACGCTGAGATCGGCTCGAAACTCGTCCCGATGAGGTGAATAGCGTGAATTTCGAGAACCGCAGCGGAGCGGACATTAAAGTCCGTGAGCACCGGAAGCGCAGAAATTCGCGCTAGTCGCCCGTCGGGGTAGAGTTTCCAGTCGATCTCACCCGGCGTCGATCTCCGCCTGCAATGCATCCATATGCGTCGCTGCCGCGGCGGTGGCAGCGCGCTCGATGGCACGAAAACGGCTGACCACGGCCAGGCCGATGGCCGTCAATTGCGCGCCGCCGCCCTTGCGGCCTCCGGTCTGCGCCGCCACCAGCGGCTTGCCGAACACCCGGTTCATGTCCTCGACCAGATCCCAGGCATGCTTGTAGGACATCTCCATGCCGCGCGCGGCGGCCGAGATCGAGCCGAAGGTGGCGATGTGCTCCAGAAGCTCGATCTTGCCAGGACCGATCCGCCCGTCTGGATCGAGATTTATCCGCAAGCTCAGAGACGGCATTTTTGCTTCTCCGCGGTCATGTCCGCCTCCATGTTAGAGCTTCTTGCGCGATACCGCTATTCCAAAACGATATAGCGTCGATTGCCGAATGCATCAGCCATCGACCTCGAGCGGCAGGCCGGCGCCGGTGTTCGCCCGGTCGAAGCTCACTGTCTTGACCACCGCGAAAACCTTGCCGCCGAGCCGCAGCTTCAGCGCATGCCGCGACTGTTCAGTGATGCGGGCAAGCACCGTTGCGCCATTGCAGTCGATGCCAATCTCAACCGCCGGCCCCTCGCCCGGTCTGATCGCGACGATCGTGCCGGGCAGGATGTTGAGCGCGCTGAGACCCGTGGGTTTCTCCGTGGCGATCATCACATCGCGGGCGCGGATGCGGATACGCACGCGAGCCCCGGTCTTCATCGCAAGGCGCGGCACGCGGATCTCGCCGGCGGCCGAGTCGAGCACGGTCATGCCGAACACCTCGTCGTGACGCTGCACTTTCGTGTCCAGCACCGCGCCGCCCTCGCCGCGTTCTTCCGCCGGCAGCAGGTCGAGCCTTTGCATCACCGCCTCGGTCGGACCACTGGCGACGACCTTGCCTTGCGCCAGCATCACCACGTCGCTCGCCAGCCGCGCCACCTCGGCGATCGAATGGCTGACATAGACGATCGGGATCTTCGTCTCGTCGCGCAATCGTTCGATATAGGGCAGGATCTCGGCCTTGCGCGCCTCGTCCAGCGAGGCCAGCGGCTCGTCCATGAGCAGCAGTTTCGGGCTGGCCAGCAGCGCCCGGCCGATCGCSACGCGCTGCTTCTCGCCGCCCGACAGCTTTGCCGGCCGCCGGTTGAGCAGCGGGCCGATGCCGAGCAGGTCGACAACMGAATCCATCTCGGCGTAACGCTCCGCCGCCGGCGTGAACCAGCGGCCGTAGCGCAGATTGCTGGCCACGCTCATATGGGGAAACAGCCGCGCGTCCTGGAACACAATGCCGATGCGGCGTTTGTGCTTGGGCACGAAAATGCCGGCGCTTGTGTCGACCAGCACGCGACCGTCGACCTCGATGCGGCCCTTGTCGGGCCGGATCAGCCCGGCGATCATGTTGATCAGAGTCGTCTTGCCCGAGCCGGACGGCCCGAACAGCGCGGTGAGCCGCCCGGCGCTTTCGAAGCGGACGTCGATGGCGAAATCGCCAAGCCGATGGCTGATGTCGACGAGGACGCTCATTCGATGTCCATCCGCCGGCCGACGCGCCGCGCCAGCACTTCCGAGGCGACCAGTGCCGCCATCGAGATGACGATGGAAATCAGCGTCAGCCGCAGCGCACCTTCATCGCCGCCCGGCACCTGCGTAAAAGTGTAGATCGCCGAGGGCAGTGTCTGCGTCTCGTTGGGGATGTTGGAGACGAAGGTGATCGTCGCGCCAAACTCGCCCATCGCCTTGGCGAAGGCCAGGATTGCGCCGGCGATCAGCCCGGGCAGGATCAGCGGCAGCGTGATGGTGGCGAACACCCACAAAGGATTGGCGCCGAGCGTTGCCGCCGCCGCCTCCATCTTGCGGTCAACCGCCTCGATCGACAGCCGGATCGCCCGCACCATCAGGGGAAAGCCCATGACGCCGCAGGCAAGTGCCGCACCGGTCCAGCGAAACGAGAAGACGATGCCGAAATGCTCGGCCAGGAAAGCACCGGCCGGACCGCGCTTGCCGAAGGTCAGCAGCAGCAAATAACCGGTCACYACMGGCGGCAGGATCAGCGGCAGGTGCACCASSCCGTTGAGCARSGTCTTGCCCCAGAATTGTCCGCGGGCGAGCAGCAGCGCGATCAGGATGCCTGGCGGCAGGCTGAAAAGCATCGCCACCGTCGCCACCTTGATGGACAGCCGGACCGCATTCCATTCGTCGGGAGTGAGGTCCAGCAGCCAGGTCATATTGCGATGTCAGACCCTGTTCAGTTGCTTGGCGTCAGCACGGTAAAGCCCTGGTCCTTGAAGAGCGCGCCGGCCTTGGCGGACTGCAGGCATTTTAGGAAAGCCGGCGTATCCTTGTCCTTTGAATCGGCGGTCTGGGCAACCGGATAGATGATCGGCGGRTGCGAATCYTCSGGGAAGGTGCCGAYCACYTTSACGCCYTTKTCGGCATGCGCGTCRGTGGCRTAGACGATGCCGAGMGCGGCYTCGCCKGTCGARACCAGYTTGAGYGCCGCGCGSACRTTYTCSGCCTGCGCCACCTTGCCCTCGACCGAGGACCAGACGCCGAGCGATTCCAGTGCCGCCTTGCCATACTTGCCGGCCGGCACCGCCTTGAAGTCACCCATGGCGAGCTTGCCGTCACCGACCAGCTTGGCGAGATCAAAACCCTTTTCGATCTTGGTTTCAACCGTCGAACCCTTCGGCGCCACCAGCACGATCTCGTTGCCGAGCAGCTTCAGCTCGGTGTCGGGCTTGGTCAGCTTCTTGTCGGAGAGATATTTCATCCAGTCGAGGTCGGCCGAGATGAAGACGTCAGCCGGTGCGCCACCCTCGATCTGCTTGGCGAGTGCGGAACTCGCGGCATAGGAAACGGTCGCGGCTTCGCCGACATCGGCCTTGCAAGCCTTGTTCACCGCATCGAGCGCGTCCTTGAGGCTGGCCGCTGCGAACACCACGACCTTGTCTTCCGCATGAGCGGCCGGCACCGCCGCCATCAACGTCGCCGCAAAACCGCTAATGGCGATCGCCCTCAACCCGAAACCTTTGCGCGTCATCGAAAACTCTCCCTGGTTTGAAATCCGTGCGGCTCGAAGCCTGCCGATCGATATATCCGCATGGATATAACAAGGGAAGGCCCGGCAGCTTGCGAAAACGTCTTTGCCCCGTCGATTGTTCTGGTAAGACGAGCGGGAAACCCTGGAATGGAGAGCCCAATGAAGATCAGTGCCCGCAATGTCCTCAAGGGGACGATCACCGAGATCGTCAAGGGAGCCACGACTTCGCATGTCAGGATCGACATTGGCGACGGCGCCATCGTCACCGCCTCGATCACCAACGAGGCCGTCGCCGACCTCAAGCTCGAAAAGGGCAAGCAGGCCTATGCCGTGGTCAAGGCCTCGGACGTGATGATCGGCATCGACTGAAGCTTACTCAGACGGCGATGGGCGCCTTGATGCTGGCATCGGCGACGTAGTTTTCGAGCCGGAAATCCTCGAAGCGGAAGGCGAACAGGTCCTTCACCTCCGGGTTGATCCACATCGTCGGAAGCGCCCTCGGCGTACGCTGCAACTGCTCGCGCGCCTGTTCGAAATGGTTGGAGTAGAGATGCGCGTCGCCCAGCGTATGGACGAAATCGCCCGGCTTCAGCCCGGTCACCTGCGCCACCATCAGCGCCAGCAGCGCGTAGGACGCGATGTTGAAGGGCACGCCGAGGAAGATATCGGCCGAACGCTGGTAGAGCTGGCAGGACAGCCGGCCCTCGGACACGTAGAATTGGAACAGGCAGTGGCAAGGCGGCAGCGCCATGGCTTCCACCTCGGCCGGATTCCAGGCTGAAACGATCAGCCGCCGCGATTGAGGATTGCGGCGTATCTCCTTGAGAAGATTCGCGATCTGGTCGATCGAGCCGCCATGGCCATCCGGCCAGGAACGCCACTGYTTGCCRTAGACCGGGCCGAGGTCGCCATTCTCGTCGGCCCATTCGTCCCAGATCGAAACGCCGTGGTCGGTCAGGTACTTGGTGTTGGTGTCGCCTGCCAGGAACCACAGGAGTTCATGGATGATCGACTTCAGATGCAGCTTCTTGGTCGTGGTGACCGGAAAGCCCCGCGCCAGATCGAAGCGCATCTGGTAGCCGAAGACGGAGCGCGTGCCGGTGCCGGTGCGGTCGCCGCGATCGGCACCGTTGTCCAGCACATGCTGCAGGAGGTCGAGATACTGGCGCATCGGTTCCGGCTCGATTCGAGAGTGCAGGCATTATAGCTGCCGGGCGGGCAGCAGAATACAGCAAAACTGCGTAAGCGACGCTTGCCCCACCACTCTTTCCGGCGTTTGCGCCGCCCCTCATTGCCCTGCCGGGCATTTCTCCCCGTAAACGGGGAGAAAGAGGCTGGCTCGCCGCCGCTGCATTTCTTGCAAAAGGTGGCGATTGGCGAAATCGCCCAAAACAGCGTCCTTCTCCCCGTTCACGGGGAGAAGATGGCGGCAGCCAGATGAGGGGCAGCGCTGACGCGCGATGAAGTGAAAAACAGAGCTGAGGCGGCTATCCCGCCGCACCAGCCTTCGCAAACTGACGTGCGACCGTCAAAGCGAGCCGAGTTTGCCCAGATCCTTGGCCACCAGGTAATAGAAGGTCACCCGGCCCTTGCTGTGATCCGCGGCCATCGCCTTGCAGGTCTTCTCGATCGCGGCATCGGCTTTCGCCCCGTCGCTGACGCCGAGCTTCTTGGCCACCCAGCTCTCCTTGACGCGCTCGAGCTCCTTCGGGTCGGTGCAGGATACCAGTGAGGAATCGCGGTTTCTGAGCGCGATGCCCAGATGCTTGACGATCTTTTCGACCACGTCGGCACTTGCACCGGCGTCGTACTTCTTCACATCCGCAAGATAGTCGGCCATCAAAATTCCCCTCGTCGGCGCCACGGATCCGATCGATGAGGGCTGTGGCGCGCTTCGCAATCTGTGCGCTAGGTCGGTAACTCCTCACCGCTGGCAAAGCTTGAGTTGAGACCGCGCCCAAGTCAACCCTCGGCGTCGCAATTTGACCTGAGCGACAAAGCACCATTGCGGCCTTTCATTTCTCACGCCAGCCCCCTATATTCGTTTCGTCGGCTCGACCGACTATGGCGATAAATGGGCGATGTAATAAGCCGTTCGGACCCGGGGGCGGTACCCGGCGCCTCCACCAAAAGCCGCTGTTTAGAGCAGAGCGGTTTTTGATGGGGGCGAAATAGGATCGACGAAGGTGTAAAGATCGTACTTTTGCCCGGCATGGTACCACCGTCATCGGGCTAAACCTGTAGTTGCAAACGACAACTATGCGGAAGCACGTCTCGCTGCTTAATGCAGTGCGATAGCTTCAAATCAAGTCCTAGGGGTTCGCACTTCTAGGCGGGGTTCGGAGGTACCTGGCAACAGAAACCTCCACTTCTCCCCCTCATTCAATCTGCGTTATCCTGCGTTTCGTACTGGCCGAGGCGGGATTGGCTCGAAAGGCCGGATAGTCCGGCCCTTCCATCTGTGAGCAGCTGCCTATTGCACCGATGTTTCCGCGGCTCCCGCTCTGGGCGCATTTGCGCCTTGCGTCTGTATCCGATCGTCGACCAGATGCTGGCGGAAGAATGCGAGTACGTCTGCATCGAACGTCTTGTGGAAGGCGACCCGATCGAAACCGGGTCTATCGATGCAAAGGTCCGAGGCCTTGCCAGCGCCCTTGTGACATGACGCCAGGAACGAGAAATGCACGGCGTTCGGCACCACGTGAAAGTCCGGCGTCTGCGGCAGCAGTCCAGCCAGCAGCTTGACATCGGCAGGCGATACACCGTCGCCGCCGAACTGCGAACTCCAAATCTGGAGCGGCACCTTGACGTCCTTGGCACTGTCGGCGGTCTGGAAAACAACGCTCAAGGGATCCGCAACCACGATTGCGCGGACGCGGGGATCATGGGTCAGCGATTCCGGCGGCACTTGCTTGCGCACGGGCGGGCAATCGGTGGCGGTGGCATCCGAACAGCGCGGCGGCAGCTTGTTGAAATCCGGATTGGCGCCGCCGATGACAAGGCCGGTATAGCCGCCTTGCGAAAATCCGTAGAAGCCGACGCGCTGAGGATCGATTCTGGCCGAATCCGCCGAGCTGCCGAGCATGAAATCGATGGTGCGTTTGATATCGACCGGACGCTGCCTCAGCACGCCCAGGCCATTGGCCTGGCTCATATCGGCATGGTTCGCGTGCGGATGGTTGATGGCAACGACGACAAAACCGGCATCCGCGAGCGTCTCGGCCATATCGTGGAGATCAAGATACCAGCCGCCATAGCCATGTGAAATGACGACGAGCGGCAATCTCTCGCCGACGATGGGGCAGTCGAGCACAGCCGGAACGGTAGACTTCTTGACCTTGACCTCGCCGGGCGGGCTGGCGCAAGGCGACCACATGGCAGCATCGATTGCCGGCCCGGCGGCATCCGCCGGAATCTGGATGAATTTCAATCCAGCGGCATGAGCTGTCGTCACGGCCAGACTTGCCAGGGCGGCAAGCAGGAGCTTCTTCAAACGCATTTTCCTGTCTCCGATGTTCAAACAGATTCGTGTTTTCGGACTGCGGTCTGACCCACCTTCCGGCCGCATAGAGTGTGATGAGAAGTGTAATCGCTGGTGCGTGTGCGCGCCGGCCTTGCGGCCGTTCAGGGCACCGTCTCGACCCTGCCGCTGCCGCTGACGTGGGAATTGATCTTCGGGTTGCCGTGGACTTGCACGTTGCCGCTGCCCGACACGCGGATGTCGGCCTGGTCCTGCGGTGCGA
>NZ_JBFUGJ010000030.1:0-35563 GCF_056402975.1 Mesorhizobium sp. P3_A9
GGTCAAGACCGTCGGCGGCTGCGAGCTGTCGCTGAAGGCCGAGGGTGGCAAGGTCACCGTCACCGACGAGAACGGCAACGTCGCCAACGTGACGATCGCCGATGTCGAACAGTCCAACGGCGTCATCCACGTCATCGACAAGGTTCTGCTCCCGAAGATGTGATCGGCCCGAAACTGTAACAAAGGGCTTGCCGCGACGAACCTGCAGCAAGAGCCTTCAGTCGGTTGCATCGTCTCGCTCCCGTGACCTGCAAACGACACGCGTGCTCCGCGCCGCCCACGGTCAATCGTGGACCGGCGCGGAGTTTCGTTCGAGGGCAACCGTCACCGGCTTTTGATTTCTGCGTGGCGGTATAGTTTGGCTAGAGAACAACAGGAGGAACTGGTCATGAACCGTCGCGATCTTCTTTTGAGCGGTGCCGCCGCCCTCGGCGTCGTCGGTGCCGCGGCAACCATGCTGCGCATGGGCAGCCCGCAGCCCGCACAGGCCGCCGAAAAATTCGAGATCACCAAGACCGATGATGAGTGGAAAGCCATCCTGTCGCCGGCCGCCTTCGACGTGCTGCGCAAGGRGGRCACGGAATATCCCGGCACCAGCCCGCTGCTCAACGAACACCGCAAAGGCATTTTCGCCTGCGCCGGCTGCGACCTGCCGGTCTATCCCTCGGAGACGAAGTTCGATTCCGGCACCGGCTGGCCGAGCTTCTGGCAGGAGATCGCCAATGGCATCGGCAAGACCGAGGACAGGTCGCTTGGCATGACCCGCACCGAGGTGCATTGCCGCCGCTGCGGCGGCCATCTCGGTCATGTCTTCGACGACGGCCCGGCGCCGACCGGCCTGCGCCATTGCATCAACGGCSTGGCGCTGACCTTCAAGCCCGCCACGGCCTGAACCCAGCTATAAAGCAAAAAACTCCGGGCTTTGCGGCCCGGAGTTTTTTGCGCGGTCAGAGCTTTTCGGGCGTGGACTGGAGGAGCTTCCCGAAACCGCTGCCACGTCTGGTTTCTCTGTCAGTGCCCGCCGCCTCCGCCGCCACCCGGCGCGGCCGGCTTGTTGATCAGCATGGTGAACAGGCCAAGCGTCGCGAACAGCACCGTCAGCATGTAGAACACATCCATGAAGGACAGCAGCGCCGCCTGCTGCTGGACCATGCCCGACAGCTTGGAGATCGCCGCGCTGGTGGCATCGAGACCCGTGACCTGCTCGAAATTGAGCGTCATGTTCTGCAGCTTGGACTGTGCGGCAGCACTGCCCCACTGCACATGCTCGGCGAGCCTTGCATAGTGGAAGGCATTGCGGTCGATCAGCACGGTGTTGATGAGGGCAAGGCCGACGGCACCGCCGAGGTTGCGGGTGAGGTTGAACAGGCCGGACGCATTCTTCAGCCGATCGGGCGGCAAGGTGCCAAGCGCGATGTTGTTGATCGGCACCATGCACAACATCATCGAACAGCCGCGCAGGATCTGCGGGATCAGCAGCTCATAGAAATCCCAATCGGCGGTCAGATGCGTCATCCACCAGGTGCCCGTGGCGAAGCCGACGAAGCCGATCATCATCATCAGCCGCAAATCCATCTTGCTCGACAGGATGCCGGAGATCGGTGCGGTGATGAACATCGCCAGGCCGCTGACGAACAGCGCCTCGCCGATCATCATCGAATCGTAGCCGCGGATGCGGCCGAGGAAGACCGGATAGAGATAGGTCAGGCCGTAGAGGCCGATGCCGATGACGAAGGAAAACAGCGAGCCGAAGGCGAAGTTGATGTTGCTGAAGGCTCTCAGGTCGACGATCGGCTCCTCGGCGGTGAAGACACGCCAGAAGAAGATCACCGCGCCGATTGTCATGACGATGGCGCAGATGAACACCCCCTGGTCCTGCAGCCAATCATTGTTCGGGCCTTCCTCGAGCACATATTCCATGCAGCCGAGGAGCGCCGCCATGCCGGCGAGGCCCCACCAGTCGAACTTGTTGAACAGCTTGAGATTGGGTTTGTCGAAATCGATCAGCGACCAGGCGGCGGTCGCCACCAGGATGCCGGGCACGACGTTGACCAGGAACAGCCAGTGCCATGAAAAAGCGTGGCTGATATAGCCGCCAACGGTCGGGCCGATGGTCGGCGCCAGCGTCGCCACCAGGCCGATCATCGGCGAGACGATGGCGCGGCGCGAMGGYGGGAAGATGGTGAAGGCKGCGGCRAAGACGCTCGGGATCATGCCGCCGCCGATRAAGCCYTGSAYGGCGCGGTAGACGATCATCTGGTCKATGTTGGTGGCGGTKGCGGCRAGCGCGCTSGCCGCSGTGAAGCCWGCSGCSGMRATSGTGAACAGCACGCGCGTCGACAGCATSCGGCTGAGGAAGCCCGACAGCGGGATCATGAYCACCTCGGCGATCAGATAGGCSGTCTGCACCCACGGAATTTCATCGGAGCTGGCGCTCAAGCCCGCCTGGATCTCGGACAGCGAGGCCGAGACGATCTGGATGTCSAGGATSGCCATGAACATGCCGAACACCATCGCCAGGAAGGCGATGACGCGCCGCGTCGAGATGGTATCAGGAACCGCCGGCTGTGCCGGCGGCGCTCCTGCGGTGATTGTTGCGGTTGCCATTGCATGGGCCTCCTTGAGGCAGGCCGGGCGGCTCGGTGCTCAATCAGCCACCGAGCCGCCCTCCGAAAGGCGCTTAGTTGGTGGTCGTGGCAGGCGCTGTGCGGCTGTCGACGTTGACGATAACGCTCAAGCCGGCGCGCAGCTTGCCGGTCTTCAGGGCATCGGCCGGGACGTCGATGCGGACCGGGACGCGCTGCACCACCTTGGTGAAGTTGCCGGTGGCGTTTTCCGGCGGCAGCAGCGAGAAGACCGCTCCTGAAGCCGGCGCCAGCGACGAGACGGTTCCTTGGATGGGATGGCCGTCGATGGCGTCGACGGAGATGTTGACCTTTTCGCCGGGAACCAGCCTGGCGAGCTGCGTCTCCTTGAAGTTGGCGACGATGTAGAGCTTGTCCATCGGCACGACGACGGCGAGCTTCTGGCCGGGGCTGACGAGGTCGCCCTGCTCGACCGAGCGGTTGCCGACGACGCCGTCATAGGGCGCCTTGAGCACGGTGAAGGACAGGTCGCGCGCGGCCTTGTCGCGGTTGAGCTGCAAGGAGGCGAGTGTGCTTGCCGATTCGGCGCGCTGTGCCTCGAACACGCCGATATTGGCCTGTGCGGCGGCGATCTGGGCATCGGCACCGACCAGAGCGGCATTGGCCTGGTCGAGCGCGGTCTGGGCGTCGTCCAGCTGAGCCTGCGTGCCGACATGTGTCTTGACCAGTTGCGCGGCGCGCTGCTGACCACGAGCGGCATTGTCGGCAGCGGCCTGGTCGGCGACCTTCTGTGCCTGGGCCTGCTGCAGGGAAGCCTGCGCGGCCTTGGTCTGCGCGTCAATGCGATCGAGCGTCTTGCTCAATGTAGCGATCTGCGCCTCGGCCTGGGCGACAGCGATCTTGTAGTCGCCGTCGTCGATCGTCAGCAGCGGGTCGCCTGCCTTGACCACCTGGTTCTCGCTCACCTTGACCTGGTCGACATAGCCGGAAATCTTGGGCGAGACGAACGCCATGTCGGCCTGGACATAGGCATCGTCGGTCGAGATCATGAAGCGGCCCGTGGTCCAGTAGTCGTAGCCGTACCAGGCGCCGCCGCTCAGCAGGGCAAGGCCGATGATCGGCAGCAGGAAGGAACGCACCGAGCGCTTCTTCTTGGCCGGAGCTTCAGCCGCAGGCGGCGGTGCGACCGGCTGGACGGGAATTTCCGGAGCTTCGGTCGCCGGAGCAACCTTGGCGTTGGGGAAAGGGCGGACTTCGGCGGTGGTGGGCGCGTTCGAGGACATGACATCTCTCTAAAGTAATAATACTGAACCGTTCGGTTCGATCCGGCCGTTGACATAGCGTGAAAAGAGGACCATATCAAGAGGCAATCGAACCGGTTGGTTCGAATTATTTTCGAGGTGTCACCCTATGGCCGAAACCTTACCCAATGCCGACGCCCTGACCAGAGACCCCTGCGATTTGCTTGACAGCATCCGCCGCGGCCGCCCTGCCGCAGGGCAGGATCCGGCCAAGCGCAGCCAGATCATCGAAGGGGCCCGCCGTGTCTTCATCGAGAAAGGCTTCGAAGCCGCCTCCATGAATGACATCACGCGCGAGGCCGGTGTCTCCAAAGGCACGATCTATGTCTACTTCGCCAACAAGGAAGAGCTGTTCGAAGCGCTGATCGAGGAAGAGCGCGGCACCATCTTCAAGAACATGTATGACCTGCTGGACAACGCTGACGATCTGCGTGAGACGCTGGTGAAGTACGGCAAGGTGCTTGCCCTGAAGATCACGTCGGCCAAAGTCATCCAGGCGCAGCGCACAGTGATCGGTGTCACCGACAGGATGCCCGAGCTTGGCGCGCGGTTTTATGAGCGCGGCCCCAAACGCGGCCATGACAAGACGATGGAATTTTTCAACGCCGCCATCGAGCGCGGCCTTTTGCGGATCGATGACGTCGATCTGGCCGCCTATCAGTTTACCGACCTGTGCCTGGCCGGCCTCTTCCGGCAGTGCATATTCGCCTACCGTACCAAGGCCCCGAGCCAGGATGAGATAGACCACGTTGTCAGGTCGGGCGTCGGCATGTTCCTGACGGCCTACGGCACCAAAACGCTTGCCGAGGAAGAAAGCCACGCAATGATTGCCCTGGAGGCAAAGGCTTAGAGTCTTTCACCGTTTCACGGAAACGGCGAACCGCTCTGTCTCCTTGTTTTGACGCAATTCCCAAGGGAAGCGCTATGCGCTTTTCTCTGGAAAACCGTTTCACACTTTTCCTGGAATTGCTCTAGCCGCCATTGGCGGCCAGCACGATCGCGGCGTGCAATTCCTCCAGCCCCTCGCCCTTTTCCGATGACGTCGCCAGGACGAACGGAAACGCCGCCGGGCGCTTCTTGATCTTGGCCAGCGTCTCCTCGATCAGCCGCGGCACGCCAGCGGCCTTGATCTTGTCGGTCTTGGTCAGCACGATCTGGTAGGACACCGCCGCCTTGTCGAGCAGCGACAGCACCTCGTCGTCCTTGGCCTTGATGCCGTGGCGGGCGTCGATCAGCACATAGACCCGCTTCAGCGTCACGCGGCCCTTGAGATAGTCGAAGACCAGCTTGGTCCACTCGTCGACCTTCTCCTTGGGCGCGGTGGCGTAGCCGTAGCCCGGCATGTCGACCAGCGCCATCGGCGGCAGGTCGGCGCCYTCGCCCGAAAATCCATCCGGCACGAAATAGTTGAGYTCCTGCGTGCGCCCCGGCGTGTTKGARGTGCGSGCCAGYCCYTTCTGGTTGACCAGSGCGTTGATCAGSGACGACTTGCCGACATTSGAGCGGCCGGCAAAGGCGATYTCCGGCGGCCCTTCCGGCGGCAGGAAYTTCATSGCCGGCACGCCACGGATGAATATCCACCCGCGCGTAAACAGGTCGGTGGTGATCACGGTGCTGTTCAGAGCGTTCAAGCTGCTGCCTCCAGAAGAGAGATGTTTGCGCCCCTGATGGCGTCGAGGTTGCGGCCGATCTTGTCCACCGGCCAGTCCCACCAGGCCAAAGCCAGCAGCCGCCTGATCGTCCTGTCGTCGAAACGCATCTTCACCATCTTCGCCGCGTTGCCGGCGACAATCGCATAGGGCGGTACATCGTGCGTCACCACGGATTTGGCGGCGATGATGGCGCCATGGCCGATTTCCACGCCGGGCAGGATCACCGCCTCCATGCCAATCCAGACATCGCTGCCGACCACCGTGTCACCGCGTACCTCCTTCGACCATGTCGCCGGGTCAAAGCCCYTTTCCCAGCCATGACCGAAAATGTTGAACGGATAGGTCGAAAAGCCGGACATGGCGTGGTTGGCGCCGTTCATGATGAAGCGCGCGCCTTCGGCGATGGCGCAGAACTTGCCGATGATGAGCTTGTCGCCGATGAAGGGATAGTGGTGGAGCACGCATTTCTGCGCGAATTTGTCCGGCCCATCCGGGTGGTCATAGTAGGTGAAGTCGCCGATCTCGATGTTCGGCTCCGTCACCAGCGGCTTCAGGAAGCCGACGCGCGTATGCATCGGGATCGGGTGCTTGATGCCGGGGTTGGGTCCATCCATGTCGGTTCGTCCGGGAATTGGCAGACAGGCGCATCCGCAACCGCAGGCGCCTGGTCAAAATAACGTGATCCGCCCTATAGCACCAATCGGCTGATGAGCGAGTCTTCCGTGAGCGACAAGCTCATTTGTTGCCGCGGCAGATGACGATCGGATTGGACAGCGCACTGTCGAAACCGCTGCCCTGGTAGACGGTGACGTTCGAGGATCCGGGCGGCAGCAGGAAGCTGCCTTCGACGACTTTCTGATCGCCCGCCGTGGTGTGGAGATCCCAGCTAAACGTGCAGAATTGCGGCGGTGCCGCGGGTTTGACGTGGCTGCAGTTCAACTGCGCGCCACCCAGCATGGCGGCGCCACCGCAGCTGACCGCTTCGTTTGCAAACGCGATACCGGGGYACCCCAGGAGAGCCGCGACAGCTGCGATCTTGATCCAGTTCATCGTCACAATCCTTGCCGGCAAACTGCCACCGCCAAGCGCCTCTTCGGTGTCGTGGCCCATGCAATTTCTTCTTTTTGGCGGCTTAGCCCGTCTTGCGCGCGCCGTCCAGCAGGATTATGTGCATGATGATAATAAGCATGCTCACGAAAAGTTGTCCCTAGACCCTGATCACCTCGCATGTCCTCCTCGCCCAATATCAGCTTCGTGCTGCACGACGTCGCGCGCCTGCTTCGAAAGCGGTTTGAGCAGCGTTCGCGCACGTCGGGGCTGACCCGCGCCCAATGGCAGGTACTGGCCTATCTCAGCCTGCATGAAGGCATCCACCAGAACAAACTGGCCGACCTCATCGAGATCATGCCGATCACGCTTGCGCGGCTGCTGGACAAGATGGATGCACGCGGCTTTATCGAGCGCCGGCCCAACCCCGCCGATCGCAGGGCCTGGCTGCTTTACCTGACCCCGCAAGCTCACCCGCTGCTCGAGATCATGCGCGGCAACGGCCAGAAGACACGAGACGAGGCCTTCACCGGCCTTTCGTCCGAAACACAGCAGCATCTGCTGCAAACCCTAAGCTTGATCAAATCCAATCTGCTCGCGGCTTGCACCCAGCCAGCCGTCGACCGGGAGAAAGTACATGGCTGAATCAACATCCCCCAAGAAGCCTGCCGAAGACGACCCTTCAACGGGTCGCACCGGCGACCAGATCATCCGGCTCGACAGCGAACGCGAACAAAGGCGCGCCAATGTCGTCATCGACAATGACGAGCTGGAAGCGCCGGTCGCGCTGGAACCCGCGGCACTCGAGGCTCCGGCCAAGGAGCCGCAGCCACAGCAGGCGCCTGCCGCCTTTGCTCCTCCTGCGGCCGCCCCGGTCAAGCCGAAGCGCAGCCTGACGCGGCCGGTGCTTTTTGCCCTGCTTCCGGTCGCATTGGTGGTTGGCGGCTATTACTACGTGACCGGCGGCCAGGTGATGTCGACGGACAATGCCTACATCCAGGCGCAGTCGCTCGGCGTGTCAACCGACGTCTCCGGCACCGTGCAGGAAATAGACGTGCGCGAGAACCAGGCGGTGAAGAAGGGCGACGTGCTCTTCCGCCTTCGCCCAGCCTCCTTCGAAACCGCGCTTGCCGCCGCCCAGGCCCAGTTAGGGACCGTGCGCAACCAGGTGCTGACCCTGCAGGCGAGCTACCAGCAGTCGCTGGTGCAGATCGAGCAGGCGCAGGCCGACATTCCCTATTACGAGGCCGCCTTCCAGCGGCAGCAAGACCTGCTCAAGACCTCGACTGCCTCCAAGGCAACTTTCGACAGCGCCCAACACGACCTCGTCGCCGCGCGCCAGAAAGTATCCGTCGCCAAGGCGCAGGCGCAGGCCATGCTTGCCCAACTGGGCGGCGATGCCGACCAGCCGGTGGAGAAGAACCCGTTCTATCTGCAGGCCCAGTCGGGCGTCGACGATGCGCAGCGCAACCTCAGTGACTCGATCGTCAAGGCGCCGTTCGACGGCGTCGTCACCAATGTCGACGCGCTGCAGGTTGGCAAGTATCTGCCGGCTTCGCAGCCGGCCTTCAGCCTGGTGTCGTCGACCGATCTGTGGATCGAGGCGGAGCCGAAGGAAACCGAGCTGACCTATGTGCGGCCGGGACAGACGGCGACGATCAGCGTCGACACCTATCCGGGTGCCGTGTGGCACGGCACGGTCGCTTCGATCAGCCCGGCCTCGTCGTCGAGCTTCTCGCTGCTGCCGGCGCAGAACACCACCGGTAACTGGGTCAAGGTGGTGCAACGCATCCCGATGCGCGTGACGGTCGATGATCCTCAGAGCAAGCCGCCGCTGCGCGGCGGAATGAGCGTCGTGGTCGACGTCGAGACCGGCCATGCGCGCGGCCTGCCGGACTTCGTCACCAACCTCCTGAACCGGTTCGGACAGAAATCATGAGCAGCGCGGCGGCGACAGGTGCCACACCGGTGGTCGCCAATCGCGGCGCCATCACAGCCTGCGTGATCCTGGCGGTCATCATGCAGGCGCTGGACACGACCATCGCCAATGTGGCGCTGCCTTACATCCAGGGCAGCGTTTCGGCCAGCGCCGACCAGATCAACTGGGTGCTGACCTCCTACATCGTCGCGGCGGCGGTGATGACGCCGCCTTCGGGCTATCTCGCCAACCGTTTTGGCCGCAAGCGCATCCTGTTGACCTCAATCACCGGCTTCGTGGTCGCCTCGGTACTGTGCGGCTTTGCGCAGTCGCTGCCGCAGATCGTCGGCTTCCGCTTGCTGCAGGGCTTTTTCGGCGCGGCGCTGGTGCCGCTGTCGCAGAGCATCCTGCTCGATATCTACAGCGTGGAAGAGCGCGGCTCGGCGATGGCGCTGTTCGGCATTTCCGTCATGGTCGGACCGGTGCTCGGGCCGGTCATCGGCGGCTGGCTGACCGAAAACATCAGCTGGCGCTGGGTGTTCTACATCAACGTGCCGATCGGCGCGCTGGCCTTCGCCGGCGTCTCCCTGTTCGTCCTGGAAACCAAGCTGGACATCAAGGCAAGGCTGGACTGGCTGGGTTTCGGCATGCTCAGCATCACCATCGCGGCGCTGCAGATGTTTCTCGATCGCGGCGAACAGCTCAACTGGTTCTCGTCCTCCGAGATCATCGTCGAGGCACTGATCTGCGCGTCGGCCTTCTATATCTTCATCGTCCACACCTTCACCGCCAAAAACACCTTCGTGAATCCGCGGCTGTTCCTCGACAGGAATTTCGCGGTCGGCATGATCTTCATCTTCATCATCGGCATCACCTATCTCGCCTCGCTGGCGCTGATGACGCCCTATCTGCAGACGCTGATGGGCTATCCGGTGGTGACGGCCGGCATCGTCATGGGCCCGCGCGGCCTCGGCACGATGGCGTGCATGTTCCTGGTCGGCAGGCTGGTCGGCAAGGTGGACACGCGCTGGCTGCTGTTGACCGGCCTGCTGGTCACCGCCTGGGCGATGTACGACATGACCGGCTGGACGCCTGATGTCTCGCAATGGACGATCATCAGCACCGGCTTCATCCAGGGCGCGGGCTTAGGCTTCCTGTTCGTACCGCTGACCACCATCACCTTCGCCACGCTGGCACCGGAGCGGCGCGCCGAAGGCACCGGGCTTTACAATCTGTCGCGCAACATCGGCTCCGCCGTCGGCATATCGGTGGTCAGTGCGCTGCTGACGCAAAATGTACAGGTCAACCATGCCAACATCGCCACCTATGTGACGCCCTTCAACCAGGCGTTCGGCAACCCGGCGATCGCGCAAGCGATGAACCCCTACACTGCCGCCGGCCGCGCTGCACTGGACGGGGTGGTGACGCTGCAGGCAACGATCATCAGCTATATGAACGACTTCAAGCTGATGATGATCCTGTCGCTGGCCGCCATCCCGCTGGTTCTTCTGCTGCGCAAGCCAGGCACGCCGGCCAAGGTCGACCACAGCGCCGTGATGGAGTGAGGCCAAGGCCCGGCTGATTGCGCCGGGAACTGCCACCCCACGTATCCTCAAAAATAAACCGGGGCCCTGTGAGGGACTACAGGACCCCGGCCTCGCCGATACGGCTTCCCAAGAAACATGGCACCTCGTCATGAGGCGGGGATGGCAGGCCGAGAAAGCCCAACGAGCTGCCATTGCCCCCTTTCGCCGGAAGCCGTTACTTCGGCAACAGCACCTTGTTGACGACATGGATGACGCCGTTCGACTGGTTGACGTCGGCGATGGTCACCTTCGCCTCGCCGCCGGACTCGTCCATGATGTAGAGCTTGCCCTTCTTGACCTCGGCGGTGAGCGTGTCGCCCGAGACGGTCTTCATCTCGTATTTGCCGCCCATCGCCTTGGCCTTCTTCATCATCTCGGCGCCCGAGATCTTCCCAGCCACCACATGCGCGGTCAGCACCTTGGTGAGCTGACCCTTGTTCTCGGGCTTGAGCAGCGTATCGACGGTGCCGGCCGGCAGTGCCGCGAAGGCTTCATTGGTCGGGGCAAAAACGGTGAACGGGCCAGCACTTTGCAGTGTGTCGACCAGGCCGGCCGCCTTGACGGCTGCGACCAGCGTGGTGTGGTCCTTCGAGTTGACGGCGTTCTGGACGATGTTCTTGGTGGCGTACATCGGCGCGCCGCCGACATTCGGGTTCTTGGCGTAAGCGGGCGCGGCAATCGCCACGCCGGCGACGAGTGCGGAAAGGGCGATGGTCCTGAATGACGGCAAGCGCATGTGGTCTTCCTCCGGGTGAGGGCTGATCGGAATTGATAGCCTTTGGAAATGCACACGCAGTCACGCCGCGCGACGGCTGGCAGTTTCGCCGATCACGGGAACGTGAACGGCTATCCGCCCAAAGAAAAAGCCCGGACGAACCGGGCTTTTCGCGAAAAGAGCGTTTCTATTCCGCTTTTTTGCAGAACAAGGGCGGCTACTCCGCCGGCGACGGTTTCTTTCGAAACAGCGCGACCAGATTGTCCCACAGCTCGATCTTGGCGCCCTGGCGCTTCATGATGACGCCCTGCTGGAGGATCGACAGCGAGTTGTTCCAGGCCCAGTAGATGACGAGGCCGGCCGGGAAACCCGCCATCATGAAGGTGAAGATCACAGGCATCCAGGTGAAGATCGCGGCCTGGGTCGGATCTGGCGGCGTCGGGTTCATGCGCATCTGCAGGAACATGGTGACACCCATGATCAGCGGCCACACGCCGATCATCAGCATGTGCGGCAGCGTGACCGGAACCAGGCCGAACAGGTTGAAGATCGAGGTCGGATCGGGTGCCGCCAGATCCTGGATCCAGCCGAAGAACGGCGCGTGACGCATCTCGATGGTGATGTAGAGCACCTTGTAGAGGGAGAAGAAGACCGGGATCTGCAGCGCCACCGGCCAGCAGCCGGCGAGCGGATTGATCTTCTCGGTCTTGTACAGCTCCATCATCGCCTGCTGCTGCTTCATCTTGTCGTCCGCGTATTTCTCGCGGATCTCGAGCATCTTGGGCTGCACCTTCTTCATGTTCGCCATCGACGCGTAGGACTTGTTGGCGAGCGGGAAGAACAGGGCCTTGACGATGACGGTGGTGGCGAGGATGGCCAGGCCGAAATTGCCGAAGAATTTGTAGAGCGTGTCGATCAGCCAGAACATCGGCTTGGTGATGAAATAGAACCAGCCCCAGTCGATCACCAGATTGAACTGGCGAATGTTGCGGTCCTTCTCATATGCGTTGATCTTGGCGACTTCCTTGGCGCCGGCGAATATCTCGGTCTCGACGGTCGCGGACTGGCCGGCATCGACATTGATGGCATCGGTGAGGAAGTCGGACTGGTAGCGGTGCCGGCCATCCTCGAAAAAGGCATAGCGCGGCTGGAAAGGCTGCTTTTCGGTCGGCACCAGCGTGACGGCCCAGTATTTGTCGGTGATGCCGAGCCAGCCGTCGGTCGACTTGCCCGGCGTAACCTGCTTTTCAGATTCGATCTTGGCGTATTTGTATTCGGCCAGGCCCTCGGTGCCGGTCACACCGATCAGGCCTTCATGCAGCACATAGGTGCTGGCGACGGCCGGCTTGTCGTAGCGGGTGACACGGCCGTAATTGAACAGCGAAACCGCGCTCGAGCCGGAATTCTGCACCGTGTCCGACACCGTGAACATGTAGTTGGCGTCGACGGAGAAGGTGCGCTTGAAGGTCAGCCCCTTGTCGTTGGTGTAGGTGAGCGTCACCGGCGTCGACGGGGTCAGCGTCGGATTGCCGTCGACACTCCAAGCCGTTTCCGCGCCCGGCACCGCACCGGTCTTGTCGTTGCCGACGAAGCCGATCTCGGCGAAATAGCCGGTCGGCAGCGCCTGCGGGTTGAGCAGCTCGATCTCGGGCGAATTCTTGTCGACGGTCTCGGTGTAGTGCTTGAGCCTGAGGTCGTCGAGGCGCGCGCCGGTCAGGTTGATCGAGCCCTCGAGGCTCGGCGTGTCGATCTTGACGCGCTTCGAAGCGGCAAGCGCCTGGTCGCGGCTGGCCGCGGTGACGGTGTCGCCGCCGGGCGCGCTGGGAATGGTGCCCGGCGCCGGCGCCGGTGTTCCAGCACCCGGATTGGCGGCCTCGGCCGCCTTCTTCTGCTCTTCCACACGCTGCTGCTCGATCTTGGCGGCCTCGCGCTGCTGCTCGACGCGCGGGTTCATGTAGAAAACCTGCCACAAAGTCAGGATCAGCACCGACAGCGCGATGGTGATGAAGAAGTTCCGGTTGTTTTCCATCGAGAGCCCTTGGCCTATCGTGTTCCGCGAAGTCGGCGGGAGAGTTCGGCCTTCAACTGGCCGAACGGGGCGCGCAGTGCGTCATCGCGCCCGACGATGACATAATCATTGCCGGGCACCATGTCATCTGCGGCATGGACGCGGACGGCTTCTTTCAGCCGCCGCCTGACGCGGTTGCGCACAACAGCGTTGCCGACCTTCTTGGTGACGGTGTAGCCGACGCGCGGCACGCCGCCATCGCCGCGGTCCAGGACCTCGACGAGGAAAAACCGTCCGCGTCGCTTTTCACCACGRCGGACGGCCAGRAATTCCGCGCGTTTCAGAAGCCGCTTGGGATKTKGYCCCACTGRCTTGCCGGTTGCGGGCAACGATCTCGTCTCGCTTAGGCGCTGAGCCGCTTGCGGCCGCGGTTGCGGCGAGCTGCGACGACGCCACGACCACCCTTGGTGGCCATGCGGGCACGGAAGCCGTGCCGACGTTTGCGGACGAGTTTRGACGGTTGGTAGGTACGCTTCATTTGTTTTAATACCGCGGAGTTGCGGCCCTTCTTGATTCTGTCACTTTGTAACAGGAGCTTTGCCGGGCCGGTTTTGGCGCGATCGAAACCGCGCCGGGACGAATGGCCCGAGCGTGAGCGGGCTTATAGAAAGAAGGGTTTTGGAAGTCAATGCGGAGTCGTCGCGCCGTGGACGCCGGCTTTATGACAGTAATTTAATGTTCCGACCAAAGGATGAAATTGGCAAAAAAGCCGTAATCCCCTAATGTTGGCTGATCAAGTGATTGTGAAGATCGAGTCGCATGAGCGAAGCCAGCCAAGCGGGGGAAGGGATCGGCACGGCGCCTGCCGCCGTCCGCGGCGTGCCATTGTCGCGCGGTCTGTCGACAAAACTGCTGCTCCTGACCATCGTTTTCGTGCTTTTGGCCGAAGTGCTCATCTTCCTGCCCTGGATCGCCAGTTATCGGCTGAGCTGGCTCAAGGAGCGTCTGAGCACAGCCGCCGCCGTATCGATCGTGCTGGTGCAGGGCGAGTCGACCTCGCTGTCGCGCACGGCCCAGAATGACGTGCTGATGGCGATCGGCGCCAAGGCGATCGCGGTGCGCGACGGCGGCGTCTCGCGGCTTCTGGTGGTGGCCGACATGCCGCCGCAGGTCGACGAGCACATCGATCTGGCCAGTGTCGGCATGATCAAGGGCATGACCGGCGCGCTCGACACGCTGTTCTTCGGCGGCGACCGGATGCTGCGTGTTTTCGGGCCGGTCGGCGACAGCGACAAGGAGTTCGAGCTGATCATGCCGGACTATTCGCTGCGCAAGGCGATGCTCATCTATTCGCGCAACGTCGCCTTCGTCTCGCTGCTGATCTCGCTGTTCACGGCGATGCTGGTCTATGCCGCGATCGACCTGATCATGATCGGGCCGATCCGCGCGATGACGCGCTCGATGCTGTCCTTCTCCGAAGCCCCCGACGACCCCGGGCGTATCATCCATCCCGCCGCCCGCGCCGACGAGATCGGCGTTGCCGAACGCGAGCTGTCGCAGATGCAGGAGCGGCTGCAGAAGATGCTCTCCGAACAGAAGCACCTTGCCGACCTCGGCCTGGCGGTCTCGAAGATCAACCACGACATGCGCAACATCCTGGCTTCGGCACAGCTGATGTCGGATCGCCTGCGCCTGGTCAGGGATCCGACCGTGCAAGCCTTCGCACCGAAGCTTTTGCGCGCACTGGATCGCGCGGTGTCTTATTCCGAAGGCGTGCTTCACTATGGCCGCACGCAGGAGCCGCCGCCTTCGCGCCGCCGGGTGCGGCTGCGCCAGCTGCTCGAAGACGTGCACGGTCTGCTCGACATCGAGGAGGGCATCGAGTTCATCAACGCCGTCGAGGCGGGATTCGAGGTGGACGCCGATTCCGACCAATTGTTCCGGGTGCTGACCAATCTGTGCCGCAATTCGGTGCAGGCGATGGCTGCAGACACCGAGAGCGCCGTGGTGCGGCGGCTTGCGGTATCGGCTGTGCGCCTGGGCAGCGTCAGCCGCATCGCCGTCACCGATACCGGCCCCGGCCTGCCGCCGAAGGCGCGCGAAAACCTGTTCGCGGCGTTCCGTGGCTCGGCGCGCAGCGGCGGCACCGGCCTTGGCCTGGCGATCGCGCATGAGCTGATCCGGGCGCATGGCGGCACGGTGGAACTGGTCGAGTCGATTGGGGGGCGCACCACTTTCGCTGTCACCATCCCCGACCAGCCGGTGCGGCTCGACCAAGCCCGCGGCAGCCTGCGCCGCCCGGCGTGAGGTCCACAGCGCAGTTTTCCTGAGGGCTCTTGCCGTTCAGACCTGACGCTTTCCATGACCTTCCACTAGACTTTCCCCCTCTCAGCCTGAAATCAGGCCGGCTCGCCGGGAACTTCAAAGCCATGGGATCGGGGCTGTCACCGCTGGATGACACACTCACGACAAAACTTTTGCCGGATCGGCTTGCTTTTCCCAAATTCAGTCGCTAGGGAACTGCACACATTCGCGGCCGACCCCTCAAGGATCGGATCGCGGGGCCGTTGAAAACATGGCCTGATGCGCGCCCGTAGCTCAGCTGGATAGAGCACCAGACTACGAATCTGGGGGTCAGGAGTTCGAATCTCTTCGGGCGCGCCATTCCATCCGATTGATTTCCCAGCGCTCTTAATAGTCGCCATTGACTTCGATCCAGTAGCCATCGGGATCCTTTAGATAGACGGATCGCTGCCCGTCCGCCCTCACGTGCTCCTTGCCGATCTCGCCGGCAAGGTTGCCGAACGGAATACCTTTGCTTCTTAAATGCTGCAAAGCCTGCGCGAAATCGGTGGTGGAGATGCAAAAATGCGTCGACATCGTCACGAAGGTCTTGCCGAAATCACCTTCGATCAGGTGAAGCGACTGTCCCTCGCCAAGGCCGAACCAGCGGATGTTTGGCTTTCCTGCGGCACAAGCAATCTCGGGCAGTTGGAGTGCATCCTGATAGAACTTCGCGCTGGCTGCCAGATCGCGGACGCGGAGGGAAACATGATTGAGGCGCAGTGCCACCACGACGGTCTCCTAAAGCCACCGAAAGTGGGGATCGTGCGTTGGCCGAGCCTTTGCCGTCAATAGGGCCATGGAGCGTCGATACGCCAGGTAATCGTCGTCGGCTTCGACATGCCGCTCGGCGCGGACACGTTAGGCCAGAAGCTGGTACTGCTTGGCACGATGATTAGCTTATTCCCGTTGCCGGGGATCGCGCCCCTGGGCTCGTACGGCGACAAACCTCTCGTATATAGTTTCTGCCGATACAGCCGATACTGTCCGTTCGCATCCAGCGGGCGGAACCTTTGGAGTAGATCCGACCATGCCCCATCCCAGCAGCAGACGTGCGCTGATCACCGGCGCCGGAGCCGCCGACGGCATCGGCTTCTCCATTGCCCGCCAGCTCGGACAAAATGGCCATGCCGTGTTCCTCACCGGCGCCAGCGCACGCGTGCTTGACCGCGCCGCCGAGCTTCGTGCCGAAGGCATCGATGCCACGGCCGTGGTCGCCGATCTCACCAGGGCTGCCGATGTCGCGCGGCTGCGGGCTGAGGTCGGCGCGGTCGACATATTGGTCAACAATGCCGGCATGGGCTCGCTGGCGTCACCCTCGGTCGACAAGGCATTTGTTGCGATGACCGAGGCCGATTGGGATCAAGGCATCGAGGTCAGCCTGAAGACGGCGTTTCTGGTCACCCATGCGTTTTTGCCGGCGATGGTCGAAGCGGTCTATGGGCGCATCGTCAATGTGGCGTCGGTCACCGGGCCGCTGGTGTCCTTCGTGGGTACATCAGCCTATTCCGCCGCCAAGGCCGGCATGGTCGGCCTGATGCGCACGCTGGCGCTGGAAGTGGCCAGGCACGGCATAACCGTCAACGCCGTGGCGCCCGGCTGGATCGCGACCGGCTCGTCGAGCGAGATGGAGCTGGAAGCGGCCCTGCATACGCCGCCGGCGCGGGCGGGGCGACCGGATGAAGTGGCAGCGGCAGTGGTGTTCCTGGCGTCCGAAGGGGCCAGCTATGTCAACGGCGCTCTTCTGGTGGTCGACGGCGGCAACAGCCTCCAGGAGCACAAGGGCTGAAGGACCGCCGGGCGGGCAAGGGATCAGCCTTTGCCTGCGGCTGATCTATTGTGCCGGTTCAATGCGAGCTACGAATGCCTCATGGGCCTCTTCACGCAATCCAGCTTTAACGCAACCGGCATTCGCTCGCTCTGTTGGCGCGGCGATGAACTCGTCGATTGGGTCGGTGGCGGCCGTGCATTCGCAACCGATGGTAGGGAGCGGCCCGCGACCGTAGCGTATGGCTACCGTTTCGACGCCGCGACGGCATCGCCGGATGGCCGCTTTGCCGTGATCTACGAACGACTGGGAACGAAAGGGCTTCTGCTCCGTGATGGACGGATTCTTCGTGAGCTTGGCCGCAGCTTCTACCAGGCCGACGCATACGAGTATCCTGTCGCCCTGTTCAATGCTCCAGACGGTCGCGTCCTGCTCGCGCATTGCCCCGGAGACTATTGCCGCATCGACTTTGAGGACGCCGAAACCGGTCGATTGCTCACCGAATCGGCGGACCGCAAGCCGTCGGATTTTTTCCATTCGCGGCTGGCAGCGAGCCCTCATGGGAAGCGGCTGCTCAGTGCCGGTTGGGTGTGGCATCCGCTAAGTCTCGTGGTGTCCTTCGATATTGCGCAGGCCCTTGCAGATCCACGTCACCTCGATAAGGGCCAGGATCTTCCCTTATCGCCGAATTCTGGGTTGGTTGAAGAGAATTCAGTTTGCTGGCTCGACGATGACCGCTTCGCGGTGGCCGCTTCGGCCGAATACGAACAGGATAGTGTTGAGGATGACGGCGAGTTGCGCCTTCGACCGCTTGGGCTGGCTGTCTACGACATGATCCAACGAACCTGCCTTCAGGCATTCCAACTGGACGAGCCCGCTGGGACAATCCTGGCGCTCGGCAAAGGCTTCATTCTTTCGCTCTATCGGCATCCAAAGCTGATCGATCTTTCGACCGGCAAAGTCGTCCATGCCTGGACCGAGTTGCGCTCAGGCCTTCAGGATAGCAGCATCATCTGGGGCCTTGACGATGATGCGAAGCCGCCGCCCATGGCCTTCGATCCCGCAACCAACCGGTTCGCAATCGTCAACGGCGATACTGTCACCCTGATCGAGTTCGGTCCTTCCGTGACCGGATAATTATCCATCGAGGCCGACTGCTCTCTGGGCTGCAGCCCGGATCATTTCGATGCCGGTCGGCTGCGCTCTTCGGTTGCGGCGACCACATTCCTGGTATCGGGCCGGCCCGCTCACGAAGCCTTGGCGAAAAAGCTCTGATAATCCGACTTCGCCTGCAGCAGGCGCAGCACATTGTCGCGTGATCCCCACACATGGGCGCGGGCCAGGGCGCCGGCCCGGGCGGCCTCGCCGGCGCAGATCGCCTCGACGATCTCTGCATGCTCGTCGCGGGCTATCTTCCATTCGTCGAGCCACAACAATTCGGTCCAGACATAGTGCTGGCACTTGTCGAGGATGCCGCACAGCATGCCGTGCAGCATCACATTGCCGCTGATCTCGGCGATGACGCGGTGCAGGTCGATGCCGACTTCCAGTTCCTGGAATTTTTCGCGCGTGGTGCGGTCGGGAATGGCAGCCAGCCGCTCGCATTCCGCCAGCATGGCGCGCAGCCGGGCCTTGTCCTTCTCGGTCGCGGCGGTGGCAGCCAGTTCGGTCGCATGGCCGTCGAGCAATTCGCGGATGTCGAAGGCCTCGCGGAACATGTTGATGTCGAACTCGGTGACGACATAGCCCTGGCGTGGACACCCGGTGACCAGGCCGTCGCGCTCGAGGCGGTTGAAGGCCTCGCGCACCGGCGTGCGGCTGACATTCAGCCTGACCGCAATGTCGTTCTCGGTAACGCGCGAGCCCGGCGGAATCTGACCGGTCACGATCATCGCCATGAGCGAGGAATAGACCGAGTCGCGCAGCGTATTTTTGGTTTCCCTGGCCCCAGATTGGTTTCCAGTTGCCTGTTGTCGTCCCATTTGTGGTCGTAGCCGGTCTGATTTGCCACGCCCAGGGCGGCACCATCCCAAAGACTCGCCCGGCCCGAAATAGATCGTGCCGGTGGTGCACTGCACCGGTATCGGCTTCTGAACGTCGTCACCGGGGTATTGACGATGAAATAAAAAGCGGATTTTATAATACGTGGATACAAAAATACTTTTAGGTGCCCCATGCCAGCAGCCTTTCCGGCAGAGCCACAGATGTCCGCCACTGCTGAGGAAGAGGCGTACAGGCACGTTCATAGAGCCCTTCGCCTCGGCCGCTACAAACCGGGCGACAGGCTTATTCCGGAGGACATTGCGGCCGAGATCGGCATGAGCCGCATGCCTGTGCGGGAAGCCTTTCGGCGCCTGGCCTCCGACGGGCTGGTGGTTCTGCGGCCCAATCGTGGATGCGTGGTCGCAGGCCTGACGGTCGATGAGCTTTACGAGATTTTCGAAATTCGCTCGGTTCTGGAGGGACTGGCCGTAAGGCTGGCGATGCCCCGGATCGATGAGGAGGAGTTCGAGGAACTCGATCGCCTGCTCGAGCGCATGGAACGCGCGGGCCAGAGCGGCAGCAGCGACTGGGTGGTCCGCCACCAGGAATTCCATGGCCGTATCTGTGCGCTAAGCCGGAGGCCCAAGCTTATCCACCAGATATCGGCGCTGCATGTGGTGATAGAGCCCTACATGCGCATCTGGTTCGACGACTGTGACAAGCCGCATTCTGCGCGCGAGGAGCATGCCGCCGTGATCGCGGCCTTGCGTTCAGGCGACGAACTTCACGCGGAAAAGGTGATGCAGGATCATATTCTCAGCACAGCACCGATGCTGGCCGAGTTTGTGAGTCCGAGCCRGTGACGAACGCCAGCCGGACAGGAATGGCCTCGAACCGGCAATGCGGCCGGACGTAGGAACAGTTCGATCAGCCAATCAAAAAAGGGGAACCACATGAAAGTTTGTCGTTTGGCCGCAGTTGCGGCCGCACTCAGCATGTTCGGCTTCATGCACACCGCATTGGCCGAGGACGCGCCCAAGGCCATAACCATCGCCACGGAGGGCGCCTACGCTCCGTGGAACTTCACCAACGCAGACGGCAAGCTCGACGGACTGGAGATCGAACTCGCCAACAATCTTTGCGAGCGGATGAAGATCAAATGCACCATCATCGCTCAGGACTGGGACGGACTTATTCCTTCGCTGAAGGTCGGCAAGTTCGATGTGATCATGGCCAGCATGTTCATCACGCCGAAACGTCTCGAGACCATCGACTTCACCCAGCCTTACGCGATCGACCCGGGCGGGTTCGCAGCCGCCAAGGATAGCGATCTGGGGAAGCTCGGCGCTTCGGCCGAGAAATTCAAACTGGACGATGAGGCCGCTACCAAGGCCGCGGTCGACAAGTTGAAGCCCCTGCTGAAGGGCAAGGTGGTCGGTGTCCAGGCGGCCACGGCCATGCTCGAATTCGTCAAGAAATACTTCGGCGACACGGTGGAGATTCGCGAATACAAGACGACCGAGCAGCACGATCTCGATCTGGCCGCGGGCCGCATCGATGCAATATTCGCTCAGAAGACAGCGCTCGCCGCGACGCTCGCAAAACCCGAATTCTCGGGCTTCACGGTTGCAGGTCCGGGCTTTGTCGGCGGCTTGTTCGGTGCCGGAACGGGTGCGGGACTCAGGAAGGAAGACGTCAAGCTCAAGGAAATGCTGAACGACGCGATCAGCGCCGCCATTGCCGACGGGACCATTAAGAGCATCTCGGAAAAATGGGTGAAAACGGACGTGACGCCGGTCAAGTAGCCACGTGTGTATTGTGTCCGGCCGATTGGTACCAACCGATAGGCCGGGCGCCGCGCTGAACGATCAGGTTCCACATGACGGACACACTCCATATCCTTTCCGTGGGCAATGGCGGCTGGGGCGGAGCCCTGCTGCTGGCAGCTGGCGTGACATTTGCGCTGTCAGTCCTCGGCTTCCTGCTCGGTACTCTCTTCGGCGCGGTTGCAGCAGGAGGCCGGCTCTCCACGAGAGCTTTACCGTCATGGGTCGCCAAGGGCTATGGCACGGTGTTCAGGGGTGTGCCCGATCTGTTGACGATCTACCTGCTTTACTACGGCGGCAGCATAGCATTGACTGAGATCGGTAAATTCTTCGGCAGCACAGGCTTCGTCGGGCTGCCGACATTTGCGACTGGCGTCCTCGCGATCGGCATCATTTCGGGCGCCTATCAAGCCGAGGTCTATCGCGGAGCGTATCTCGCCGTCGATCTCGGCCAGTTTGAGGCTAGCAAGGCGCTCGGCCTGTCCCGGTTCCAGTTGCTGCGTCTCGTCATCGTGCCTCAACTGATGCGGCACGCCCTGCCGAGCCTCGGAAATGTCTGGCAGCTTGTGCTCAAGGATTCGGCCTTGATCTCCGTGATCGGCTTGGTGGAATTGATGCGGCAATCTCAGATCGGCGCGGGATCGATGCGGGAGCCCTTCGTCTTCTATATAGCAGCCGCGACGCTGTATTTCCTCATCGCTGCCGTGACCGGATCGGTCTTCCGCTACGGCGAGGCACGGGCGTGGCGAGGCATGGTCCACGCATGATCGACTTCGCCTTTTTTGCAGAGATCATTCCCACCCTTCTCTCCGGCTTGCCGTTAACCTTGCAACTTGCGGGGTTGTCGATCGGAATAGGCTTTGCCTTGGCCCTGTTGCTCGCACTGGCGCAGCAGGGAAACCATCGGATGCTGGTCTGGCCCATACGCTCCTTCGTTGCCGTCTTTCGCGGCACGCCATTGCTCGTCCAGATATTCCTCATCTATTACGGCCTCGGCCAGTTCCGCCCCACACTTCAGGCAGTTGGGCTCTGGTGGCTGTTTCGCGAGCCCTATTGGTGCGCCATCATCGCGCTCAGTCTCAATACCGCAGCCTATGGCAGCGAAATCCTGCGGGGTGCGATACAGGGTGTGCCGCGTGGCCTTGTCGAGGCAGCCTCTGCCTTAGGCCTGAAACGGATCCAGACCCTGCGCCTCGTCGTTCTGCCTTTGGCGCTGCGCCAAGCCATACCGAGCTACAGCAACGAGATCATCCTCATGGTAAAGGGTACGTCGCTTGCATCGATCGTCACCCTGATGGAAGTGACGGGCATCGCCCAGGGGCTTATTTCGCAGACCTATCGCGCCGTAGAGGTTTTCGTGGCCGCGGGCGCGATCTATCTCACCATCAATTTCACGATTATCTCGGCACTGAACGCTCTGGAAACCTGGCTAACGCCTTATCGGGTCCGAGCCTGATACGCGTCTGGCGTAACGAGGAGAATTGGCAAAATGCGCAGTGTCGAGAAGCCGAAGCGATCCGTTGCCGTGTCGTGTTACGCCATGGCGGCAACGTCGCATCCATCAGACCAAGGGATACAAAGACAGAATGCGTGATTTCCAGTTTCCCGGCCGCTCGCCGGTTCGTGCCACAGAAGCGCTTGCCGCGACCTCGCACCCGCTTGCTACCCTTGCCGCCATCGACATGCTGCGCGCTGGCGGTAATGCCATGGACGCCGCCGTCTGCGCCGCCGCCGTGCAAGGCGTGGTCGAGCCGCAGTCGACCGGCATCGGTGGTGATTGCTTCGTGCTCTATTCTCCCGGAGGACAGGGCAAGGTGCTGGCCTTCAATGGCTCCGGCCGTGCGCCCGCCAAGGCGACGGTCGACTGGTATCTGGACAAGGGTTTCAGCGAGCTTCCAAAACAGGGGCCACATGCGGTCACCGTGCCTGGCGCCGTCGATGCCTGGAGCCGGCTGCTGGAAGACCATGGCCGCAAGAGCCTGGCCGAGGTGCTGGCGCCGGCCATCCACTATGCCGAGAACGGCTATGTCGTGCATGACCGTGTTGCCTTCGACTGGGCCGAACCGGAAACCGACCTGTCGGCCGATGAACATGCATCGCGCATCTTTCTGCCGGGCGGTCAGGCGCCGAAGGCTGGCGACGTCCACCGGCAACCGGAACTCGCCGCCACTTTGCGGGTGATCGCCAAACAGGGTCGCGCCGGCTTCTACGAAGGCGCTGTCGCCGACGACATGGTGCGCCGGCTCAGAGAATTGGGTGGGCTGCATTCGCATGAGGATTTCGCGGCAACCAAGGGCGACTATGTGGCGCCGGTCAGCACCGCCTATGGCGGCTACGACATCCACCAGATGCCGCCGAACAATCAGGGGCTGACGGCGCTGCTGATGCTGAACGTGCTGTCGGGCTTCAAGCTTGGCGGGCTCGACCCCAATGGGGCCGAGCGCCTGCATCTGGAGATCGAGGCCGGACGCCTGGCCTACCAGGACCGCGACCGCTATGTCGGCGACCAGGACCATGTTCAGGTGCCGGTGCAGCAGCTTCTGTCCAGCGCCTATGCCGACCGGCTGCGCGCCGAGATCCATCGCGACCGCGCCATGACGCATCTGCCGCGCCTGGACCTGCCGGGCAGCGACACAGTCTACATCTCGATCGTCGACCGCGACCGCAACGCCGTCTCCTTCATCAACTCGACCTATTATTCCTTTGGCAGCGGCGTCGTCGGCCCGAAGACCGGCATCGTGCTGCAGAACCGCGGTTCGAGTTTCCGCCTCGATCCGGCGCATCCGAACGCCATTGCGCCCGGCAAGCGGCCGATGCACACGATCATGCCCGGCATGGCGACGAAGAACGGCCGCGTGGTGATGCCGTTCGGCGTCATGGGTGGCGGCTACCAGCCGTTCGGCCATGTCCATCTCCTGACCAACATGATCGACTTCGGCATGGACCCGCAGCAGGCGCTGGATGCGCCACGAGTGTTCTACAATGATGATACGGTGGAGGCCGAACGCGGCGTTCCCGCCGATGCGCTCGAAGGGCTGCGCCGTCGTGGCCATCGCATCGCCGAACCGCATCACCCGCTCGGCGGCGGGCAAGTTGTGCTGATCGACTGGGAGAAGGGCACGCTCACCGGCGCCTCCGATCCGCGCAAGGACGGGATGGCGCTGGGATATTGAGGTGATCGGGAGAACAGGTTGCCGGTCACCCCTTAACTCCCACGGCAGGCCAATCGCATATGGCAGCGCCAGCCCCCTCTCCGTCCGCTTCGCGGCCACCTCTCCCCCATTTCATGGGGGCGAGGAACCACCCGCCGAGGCCGCGGCCTTGAAAAGCTTGGGTTCCTCGCCCCCACAGCGTGGGGGAGAGGTGGCTCGGCGAAGCCGAGACGGAGAGGGGGGGGCGCCAACGTCGACAATTGTCCGGGGTCGGAATCGTCCCAGGGCCTTTCTAGAAGCAGTCGTTTGAAACATAGTCGGTGACCATGAGCACGAATTCAAAAGACCTCTCCCATCGTCTCGCCGCCGGTGCCGATGATGCTCCGGCGATCCTAGCTCCCGACAGGGTGACCCTCACCCATGGTGCACTGCGCGGCCTGATCGCGGCCACCGCTGAACGGCTGCATGCGCTTGGCATCGGCCGGGGCGACCGGGTGGCGATCGTGCTGCCGAACGGGCCGGAGATGGCGGCAAGCTTCGTCGCGGTGGCCGCCGCCGCCTCGACAGCGCCGCTCAATCCAGCGTATCGGGCCGACGAACTCGATTTTTACCTGACCGATATCGGCGCCAAGGCGATCCTTGTCGCGGAGAATGAGACCGGACCGGCGGTGGCCGTTGCGGAGCGCCTCGGCATTGGCGTGCTGCGGCTTGTCGTTTCGCCTGATACGCCTGCCGGCAGCTTCACCATCGAGGGCGCGGCGATCGGCCCACAGGCGGCACCCGACATGGCGGGGGATGCCGACATCGCGCTGCTGCTTCACACGTCGGGCACGACATCGCGCCCAAAACTGGTGCCGCTCAGCCATGCCAACATCGCCGCCTCATCAGCCCATATCGGCGCAACCCTCGGACTGACCGCCGATGACCGCTGCCTCAACATCATGCCGCTGTTCCACATCCATGGCCTGATCGCGGCGGTGCTGTCGTCGCTGGCGGCAGGCGGCAGCATCTACTGCACGCCGGGCTTCAACGCGCTGCGCTTCTTCCAGTGGCTGGGCGATGCCAAACCAAGCTGGTACACGGCGGTGCCGACCATGCATCAGGCGATTCTGCCCCGTGCCGCGCGCAATGCGGAGGTTCTGGAGTCCGCGCGCCTGCGCTTCATCCGCTCGTCCTCGGCATCACTGCCGGCGCAAGTGATGGGCGAGTTGGAGGCAACCTTCGGCTGTCCGGTGATCGAATCCTACGGGATGACCGAGGCCGCCCACCAAATGGCGTCGAACCGGCTGCCGCCGGGCCTGCGCAAGCCGGGCAGCGTCGGCGCGGGGGCTGGGCCGGAGGTGGCGGTGATGGCGCCCGACGGACGGCTGCTGACAGCCGGTGAGATCGGCGAGATCGTCATTCGCGGACCCAATGTCACGGCAGGCTACGAGAAAAACCTGGACGCCAATGCCACGGCTTTCGCGCATGGCTGGTTCCACACCGGCGACCAGGGCGTGCTCGACGAGGACGGTTATCTCCGCGTCACCGGCCGGCTCAAGGAGATCATCAACCGCGGCGGCGAAAAGATCTCGCCGCTCGAGGTCGACGACGTGCTGATGGACCATCCGGCCGTGGCGCAAGTCGTCACCTTCGCCATGCCGCATGACAAGCTCGGCGAGGAGGTGGCGGCGGCCGTGGTGCTGCGCGAAGGCATGAGCGCCAATGAGAACGATATCCGCACTTACGCCGCGACGCGGCTCGCCGACTTCAAGGTGCCGCGCAAGGTGCTGATCCTGGACGAAATCCCAAAGGGTGCGACGGGCAAGCTGCAGCGCATCGGGCTTGCCGCCAAACTCGGACTTTGACATGAAGATCACCATTTTCGGCGCCGGCGCGATCGGCGGCTATCTCGCCGCCAAGCTGGCGATCGCCGGCCGCACCGATCTGTCGATCGTCGCGCGCGGCGCCCATCTGGAAGCGATCCAGGCCAACGGCCTGCGCCTGATCGAGGACGGCCAGGAAACGGTGGCGCCCGTCCGGGCCGCCAAGAAGGCCGAGGAACTCGGCGTGCAGGACACCGTCGTGCTGGCGCTGAAGGCCCATTCGCTGACCCCGGCGCTGGACCAGATCGCGCCGCTGCTCGGGGACCACACATCGGTTGTCACCATGCAGAACGGCGTGCCGTGGTGGTATTTCCATGGCGTCGGCGGGCCGCTCGAAGGCACCAAGTTGAGCACGGTCGATCCCGGCGGCGCGATCTGGCAGCGGATCGGGCCGCAACGCGTCATCGGCTCGGTCGTCTATCCCGCGGTCGAAGTCGACGCGCCCGGCCTCATCCGCCATGTCGAGGGCAAGCGCTTCTCGCTGGGTGAACCCTCGGGCGCGCGCAGCGAACGCGTGACGCGCCTGGCCGAGGAGATGGTCAAGGCCGGCCTGCAGGCGCCGGTGCGCGAAGACATACGCAGCGAGATCTGGGTAAAGCTGTGGGGCAACCTCTCCTTCAACCCGATCTCGGCGCTGACCGGCTCCACGCTGGCCGCGATCGTCGCCGACGAAGGCACCCGCCAGCTTGCCCGCGCCATGATGCTGGAAGCGCAAGCGATCGGCGAAAGCCTCGGCGTGCGCTTTCCGATAGAAGTCGACCGCCGCATCAAGGGCGCCGGCGATGTCGGCGAACACAAGACCTCGATGCTGCAGGACCTTGAGCGCGGCCGGCCGATGGAGATCGACGCGCTGGTGAGCGCCGTGCAGGAACTTGGCCGGCTGGTGGACAAGCCGACACCGACCATCGACGCCGTGCTGGCGCTGGTGCGGCGGCTGGCTGTGGAGCGCGGGTGTTATGGATGATGGGCGGGGCTGAGATTTGAGGCTGCTGCCTGGTAGTGCGCCAGCGGCTTTGGGCGATGGCGGCATCTCCTGCAAGAGACCACTTTTGGGCCCTGGAGCAAGGCGTTCCACGGAAGGTGCAGATCTTGGAAACCTCGTGCTCCTCCTAGGATCATTGAGCCATTTCCGGCATCGCCAGCCTACCGGCGGAGTGTCATGATGCGGGTCGCCGATGCACAAGAGAATGATTTCATGTTTCCAAGTCGCCGCCTCGCCTTGAAATTTGTCGCTCTTGTCGGCGTTTCGATCGGTGCTTTTTGCGCTTCGACCGCATTTGCAGACAGCGTCGATCCCGCGATCGAGAAGCTGATCGGCGGGCCTCAGCGCTCACAGCCCAACAGCGTGCGCGACAAATATCGCCATCCCGGCGAAGTGCTGACATTCTTTGGCGTCAAGCCTGACAGCATCGTCGTCGAAATCCTTCCTGGCGCAGGTGGATATTGGACCGAGATTCTGGCCCCCTATCTGAAGCAGAACGGTCACTACATCGCGGCAAATGGCGAGAAGGCCTCGCCTTCCGCTGACGTCCAGAAAGACAATGCCGCCTTGGCGGCCAAGCTTGCCGCCGATCCGGCCGACTATGACAAGGTCACCGTCACTGAATTTGCAGCGGACAAATATGCGATCGCGTCGCCGGCTAGTGCGGACTTCGTGCTGACCTTTCGAAACATCCATAACTGGATGAGTGCGGGCACGACCGCGGACGCTTTCGCCGCCTTCTACAAAGCGCTGAAGCCTGGCGGCATCCTCGGGGTAGAGGAGCACCGGGGCAAACCGGACGAGCCGCAAGATCCGCTCGCCAAGTCTGGTTATGTGCGC
Organism: Mesorhizobium sp. P3_A9; assembly: GCF_056402975.1. Lineage (NCBI taxonomy): Bacteria > Pseudomonadati > Pseudomonadota > Alphaproteobacteria > Hyphomicrobiales > Phyllobacteriaceae > Mesorhizobium > Mesorhizobium sp. P3_A9. The sequence continues at coordinate 27,572 of NZ_JBFUGJ010000030.1, forward strand.
CAGGACGTTGCGATCGGCTTTGCGGAGGCGGCTGGTTTTAAATTCGTCGGCAGTTCCGAGGTCAATGCCAACCCGAAAGACACGAAGGATTATCCGAGCGGTGTGTGGACCCTGCCGCCAACCTTCAAGCTCGGCGCGCAAGATCACGCAAAGTATGCGGCCATAGGCGAGAGCGATCGCTTCATCCTGAAATTCCAAAAGCCATAAGAAACGAACTGGCGGGCAGCTAAGCGGCGGTGCCGGTCTGGGATTTGCGCGGCAAGCCCGCTGCGGGATCAAGGAAGGTCGCGAGAGAGTTGTCGAAGCGGCCTGGCTCGAAGGCCAGCGCATCATGCATGGGAAGTGCTGCGGAGAACAGAAAACCCTGCGCGATCATGCAATCAAGCGACCGCAGGATCAGGCGATCGGCGTCGGTTTCGACCCCCTCGGCGACCACCTCCATTCCCAGCGTTCTCCCGAGATCGATGACTGCCTTGACCAGGGCCTGATCTTCCACGGACTTGGCGAGATCGCGAACGAAGTCCTTGTCGATCTTGATCTTGCGGATTCGGCTGTCCTTCAGCGAAACCAGCGTCGAAAAACCGGTGCCGAAATCATCCAGCACAATCGATAGGCCCGCATCCGCCAGGCGTTCCAGCTTTTCGTCAACTCTGTCGCGATCCACGGGCGCCTCTTCCGTGATCTCTATCTCGAGCATCGCCACAGGGACATTCCTCGTCTTGAGGCTGTCGAGGATCATTTCATCGACATTGCCTGCTTCGAGTTCGCGTGGCGAGAGATTCATCGCGACCCGAACACGCTGACGCCCGTTTCTGACAAGCTCTTCGATCATGGCGCAGCAGTTGAGGAACACCGTTTCCGTCAATAGGGAAAGCAGCCCGGTTTCACGCGCAGCGGTGACGACCTCGGGCGGGGAAATGGGGCCATGAACCGGGTGCCGCCATCGCAGCAGCGCCTCGAAGCCGACCACGGCATTCGTATCCAGTCGCACCATGGGCTGGAACCATGAGCAAAGAGTGCCTGTTTCGATGGCCCCGCGCAGATCGCGCTCAATGCAGTGCTTGCGTTCGAGCCCGTGATCGAGCCCCGCATCGAAGAGACGGTATTCATTCCTGCCACTGCGCTTGGCCGCATAAAGCGCGAAGTCTGCCCGCAGCAGCATCTCCGTCAATTGTGGTCTCTCCGATACATAGATGCCGATCGAAGCGCCGACGCGCACCGAATTCAACGCCGGATCCGGATTTGCGATGGCCGCGATGATCGAGGATGCAAGTTCGCCGGTTGAATGCACGGATTTGCCGGCGGGAAAGAGCAGCACGAACTCGTCTCCGCCGATGCGCGAAATGGTTGCCCCTGGCGGCGCATGGTTCTCTATTCTGCGTGCAACCCTGACCAGCAGGTCGTCGCCGATATTGTGACCATAGGTGTCGTTGACGGATTTGAAGCCGTCCAGGTCGATCAGCATGGCCACGAACGGACCGTCGGCAAGTCCGAGCTGGCGGATAGCCTGCTCCAGCCCGTACCGGTTGAGCAAATTCGTCAGCGGATCCCGCCTGGAGTTTCGCTCCATCTCGGTGGCGAATTCCTTCGCCTCGTATTTGAGGCGGCTCGCCCCGCGGAAGCGGGCTTGCCCAAGAAGCGCGCTTCTGATCATTCCAACGAGAAAAAGCAGGACTGTGAAAGCCAGTATATAATTCTCGACACCGCCTTTTGCTGAGAGGCAGCCGATGGTGATCAAAAGCGGCAGCGTCATGAAGCTGATCGAGGACGGGGCATATGATGTTCCGTAGGTGACGGAACCGGCCGACGCGCCGGCGAGAACGATCAGATAGATCGGCGCCTGGGGCGTGGTGTAGCCATCGGTCAGCACCGCCAGAAAAGACCAGGCGATGCCCGACGCCAGGGCCAGCATCCCATAGGAAGAAAGCCGTGCACCGGCCGGCCTAAGCCTGCTGTCGACTGTGTCCGATTGGGAGAGAGCAAGGGCAATGCGTGCGCCATTGATCGTGCTGACCGCCGCAAACCACAGCACCGCGGCAAGGCCACCGCCCGAAAGCATCTGCACGGCCAGGATCAGGGCCGAGAGGACCGTGCCGATAGGCATCGAAATGAAGATCCCGGTCCGCAGATCAGCCAGCTGATCCCGGAGAATCCCGGCGTCCACGGTTTCACCCTGCCCCTGAGGGGCGGACCCTTGAACAGGCTGCTCAGAGTGCCTCATAGGGGCAAGTAGCTAGGCTAGCGGGGTGAAAATCGCGTTAAGGATTTCAGCAGCTTACGGCGCAATCGCTCGATTTGCCTGGGAGTGACGCCCCTTCTTGTGCTCGCCCGCAAGAAGCGGACAGACGACATTCCCACCTCAAGACGTCTGTAGCGAAATCTGGGTGAAGCTGGAGGGGCAATCTCTCCTCCAACCCGATCTCGGCACCAACCGGCTCCACGCTAGCCGCAATCGTCAGCGACCAAGGCACCCCGGGCGCTTGCTGGCACCATGATGCTGTAGGCGCTGACGATCGAGCGCGGGTGGGTTCAGTTGGTGCTGGCTTTGGCGGTAAACCCGCACTGCTTCTGTTCCATATCGATCTGCTTGGTGATGCGGATGGCGTTCTGTGCGTAGGCCTCCGTCACCGAGCCGCTGTTCACGGTCTTGTCCTTCAGCGGACTCACGCCTGCGCAGAGGTGGAAAACATGCGGCTCAGTGGACTTCGCGGCGCCGTTTTCGGGCGCGATCCAGTAGACGACATCCTGGCCGGCGGGATGGCTCGCATCCTGGGTCGCGGCCGTCACCGCAGCGCTGTCCGTGGCGATCGCCTGCGCCTGAGCGGCGACGTCGGGCGAACAGGCGGTGGTGGGCTGCCCTGACTTGATCTGGGCTGCGCACGCGTTCATGTCCTGGGTGTACTGCTCGACCGACGGAGGCTTGAGACTGACCCCCGTTATCGCGGCGACCACGGCCAGCACRGCRCCGASGCCGCCGGCAACCTTCTTGGTSTKCGGGTCCATGTTCTTGTCGGWGAGGATCAGGAAGACCAGCGGCACGAAGGCGATCAGCGTGATGATCGCGCCGAGCTGGTTCTGGAAGAAGAACCGGGCCGTATCGGATGCGCGGGCCGGGTCGTGCCGGTTGGCCGCCTTCCACAGCAAGTTGCCGGCGATCGCGAAAATCGCGATGCCAACCAGAAGGCCGATGATCAAGGGCAGGTGTGCCTGGTCGAATTTGCCCTGGCGAAGCAGAACAATCCCGTAGATCTCGCCGCCAATGGCGACGATCCACGAGAGTGCGGCGAAAAGGCGAAGACGCGTGGCGGACGACTTCTGGCCCTGCGTCGCTTGCCAATCCTTGGTAACGTCCGGCTTGTTGTCAGTCATTGACCATATCCCCCGATATTGACACTTCCGCGGGCGGCGTCGGACCAGAAGGCCAACCCGCCCTGCGCAGCGTCATTCAACGAACGTCGCCTGCCTTTGGCGACGCAGCGAAAATGTGAGCGCCACAACAGGCCTCATCACCATCCATATTGCGCATCCGTGAGCCCGTCCATAGCCACGGCGGCAGACGCCTTGCGCGCGATGGCTCCGTTCTTCTTCACCGCCGGCTCGAACTTGACTCTGCCTTGCCTCACTTGCCTCGCGATCCCCTCAATCGCACGCAGTCGATCTGGAGTTGATCAGTCCTTCGCCGCCCGCCCGAGCACCCGCGCATAAAGTTCGCCGACGATGCCGCGTCGGAAGACCAGCACGCAGACCATGAAGATCAGCCCGGTGGCGATGGTCACGGGGAAACCCGAGGTGGCGAGCGTGTTTTCCAGTCCGACGACGAGGCTCGCGCCGATGATCGGTCCGACCATCGTGCCGATGCCGCCGAGCAGCGTCATCAGGATCACCTCGCCCGACATCTGCCAGGTGACGTCGGTGAGCGTGGCGAACTGGAAGACGATCGCCTTGAGGGAGCCTGCCAGCCCGGCCAGCGCCGCCGACATGACGAAGGCGCCGAGCTTGTAGTTGGCGACGGAATAGCCCAGCGAAATGGCGCGGTTCTCGTTCTCGCGGATCGAGCGCAGGATCATGCCGAAGGGTGAATTGACGATGCGCCAGATGGCGAAGACGCCGATGAGGACCACCGCCAGCACGAAATAATACATGTTCAGCGAGACGTTCAGGTCGAGGACGCCGAACAGCATGCCGCGCGGCACGCCCTGAATGCCGTCCTCGCCTTGCGTGAAGGGCGACTGGACGCAGAAGAAGAAGAACATCTGCGACAGCGCCAGCGTGATCATGGCGAAATAGATGCCTTGCCGACGAATGGCGAAGAAGCCCATGACAAGGCCGAGCAGGGCGGCGCCCGCCACGCCGAGCAGGATGCCAGCTTCCGGCGGCCAGCCCCAGACCTTGACGGCATGGGCGGTGAAGTAGGCGGCGCCGCCAAAGAAGGTGGCGTGGCCGAACGACAGCAGGCCGGTGTAGCCGAGCAGGAGATTGAACGCGCAGGCGAACAGCGCGAAGCACAGCATCTTCATCAGGAAGATCGGATAGACCAGAAATGGCGCCGCCAGCAGCGCCGCTATACCGAGCCCGACCAGCGTCCATTCAAGCCAACCTGAGGTTCTGGCTGATGTCTCGCGCAGCGTCAGCCCTGCCATGTCAGACGTCTCTTCCGACATGTCAGGCTTCCCTTCCGAACAAGCCGGCCGGCCGGACCAGAAGCACGATCGCCATGATGACGAAGACCACGAGGTTGGAAGCTTCGGGATAGAAGACCTTGGTCAGGCCTTCGGCGAGGCCGAGCATGTAGCCGGTGACGATCGCGCCGAGGATCGATCCCATGCCGCCGATCACGACGACCGCGAAGACGACGATGATGAGATCCGATCCCATCAGCGGGCTCACCTGATAGATGGGCGCCGCCAGAATGCCGGCAAGGCCGGCAAGGGCGGAGCCGAGGCCGTAGGTCAGCGTCAGCAGCAACGGCACATTGACGCCGAAGGCCTGGACGAGACGGGGATTCTCGGTTGCCGCGCGCAGATAGGAGCCGAGCCTGGTCTTCTCGATCAGCGCCCAGGTTCCGAAGCAGACGATCGCAGAGGCCACCACGACCCAGCCGCGATAATTGGGCAGGAACATGAAGCCGAGATTGGTGCCGCCCGAAAGCTGCGACGGCACGGCGTAGGGATTTCCCGACACGCCGTAATAGTAGCGGAACAGGCCTTCGAGCACGAGCGCGAGACCGAAGGTGAAGAGCAGGCCGTAGAGCGGATCGGTGTCGTAAAGCCGCGACAGCGCCAGGCGCTCGACCACGATGCCGAAGAGGCCGACGATCAGCGGCACAAGGATCAGAGCGGGCCAATAGCCGATGCCGAGATAGGTGAGCAGGAGATAGCCGACGAAGGCACCCAGCATATACTGGGCGCCATGGGCAAAATTGATGACGCGCAGCAGGCCGAATATGACGGCCAGACCCAGGCTCAGCATGGCATAGAAGGAGCCGTTGATCAGGCCGACCAGCAACTGGCCGAGCAATGCCTGGACGGGGATACCGAAGATCATCGTCATGGCGTCCTCATACCCCCAGAACGTCGTGGAGCTGCGTCATGCGGTCAGCCAGTTCGCCGACCGGGAACCCGGCGACGACCTTGCCGTGCTCCATCAGGTAGAAACGATCGGCGACACGGCTGGCGAAGCGGAAATTCTGCTCGACCAGCAGGATCGTCATGCCACGCTTCTTCAACGTCACCAGCAGCTCGCCGATGCGCTGGACTATGACGGGAGCCAGGCCCTCGGTCGGCTCATCGAGAAGCAGCATCTTCACGCCGGTCCGCAGCATGCGGGCGATCGCCAGCATCTGCTGTTCGCCGCCCGACAGCCTGGTGCCGGGGCTGTTGCGCCGCTCCTTCAGATTGGGGAACAGATCGAATATTTCGGCGACGCTCATGCCGCCCTCGGCAACGACCGGCGGCAGGACCAGATTCTCGTCGACGGTCAGTGTCGCGAAGATGCCGCGCTCCTCCGGCACGAAGCCGATGCCTTGATGCGCGGTGCGGTGCAGCGGCAGCCGCATCAGGTCCGCGCCATCGAAGACGACCTCGCCGGTGCGCTTGCGGATCAGCCCCATGATGGCGCGCAGCGTCGTCGTCTTGCCGACACCGTTGCGGCCGAGCAGTGTCACCGTCTCGCCGCGAAACACTTCGAGATCGACGCCATGCAGCGCATGGCCCTCGCCATACCAGGCGTTGAGACCGCGGACCGCAAGCAGGGGCGCGGGGTTAGTCATCGGCGGTGCCCATATAGGCGACCTTCACGCGTTCATCGCGGCTGACCGTGGCGTAGTCGCCGGCCGCAAGCACCTCGCCGCGCTGCATGACCGTTATCCAGTCGCAGAGATCGGCGACGACCGTCAGATTGTGCTCGACCATTAAAACAGCGCGGTCGCTGGCGACCGAACGAATGATGGCGGAAACCGTGGCCACGTCCTTATGCCCCATGCCGGCCATCGGCTCGTCCAAGAGCAGCACTTTCGGATCAAGCGCCAGGGTGGTGGCGATCTCGAGCACACGCTTCCTGCCATAGGAAAGATCGCCGGCCAGCCTGTTCCTGGCATCGTCGAGGCCGACGGAGCGTAAGAGCTCCACGGCACGCGGCGTCAGCCGATCAAGTACGGCCAGCGAGCGCCAGAACTGGACGCCGAGCCCAGCTGGCCGCTGCAGCGCGACGCGCACATTGTCGAGCACGCTGAGATGCGGAAAGATCGCCGATATCTGGAACGAGCGCACCAGCCCCATCCRCGCCACCTTCGCCGGTGAGRTGCGGGTGATGTCGTGGCCGAGCAGTTCGATCCTGCCGCTGGTCGGCGCCAGGAACTTGGTGAGCAGGTTGAAAACAGTCGTCTTGCCGGCGCCGTTGGGCCCGATCAGGGCATGGATGTTGCGGTGGCGGACATCGAGATCGACATTCTTGACGGCGATGAAGCCGGCAAAATCGCGCCGCAGCCCGCGGGCGGACAGCACCACCCGCGGTTCATTCTCGTTCTGGTCAGGCGGCGCCATGGGCCGCGCCGATCACTGGGCCGCCGTTGGACAGCCGCTGTCCTTCTCGCTCAGGAAGGCCTCGTTGCCGGGGATGGTGGCGAGATATTTGTAGTAGTCCCAGTCCTTGGTGCTCTCGCTGGGCGCCTTGACCTGGTAGAGGTACATGTCGTGGACCATGTTGCCGTCCGCCTGCACCTTGCCGTTGGTCATAACGGCGTCGTCCACCGGCATTGAATGCAATTGCTTGGCGACGGCCTCGGTTTCGTCGGTGCCGGCCTTGTCGATTGCCTTCAGATACTGCGTCACCGCCGAATAGGTCGCCGCCYGGATCATGTTCGGCATGCGGTTGGTGCGCTTGAAGAAGCGCTGTCCGAATTCGCGGCTCTTGTCGTCGCGATCCCAGTAATAGCCCTCGGTCAACACGACGCCCTGCGCTGCCTGAAGGCCCAGCCCATGCACCTCGGCCAGCGTGAACAGAAGTGCGGCAAGGCGCTGGCCGCCCTGGACGATGCCGAATTCCGCCGCCTGCTTGATCGCGTTGGAGGTGTCCAAGCCGGCATTCGCCAAGCCGACGACCTTGGCGCCCGACGACTGCGCTTGCAGCAGGAAGGATGAATAATCGGTCGACCCCAGGGGATAGCGCACCTCGCCCAGCACCTTGCCGCCGTGGCTCTCGACGAACTTGGAGGTCTGCTCCTTGAGCGAATAGCCGAAGGCATAGTCGACGGTGACGAAGAACCAGCTGTCGCCGCCCTGCTGCACCAGGGAGCCGCCTGTTCCCACCGCCTGCGAATGGGTGTCGTAGGCCCAGTGGAAGCCGTAGGGCGAACATTGCTTGCCGGTCAGCTCGGTGGTCGCCGCGCCGGTAACGATATCGATTTTCTTCTTTTCCTTGGAAATCCCCTGAACGGCGAGCGCGACCGATGAGGTCGTCAGCTCCATGATGGCATCGACCTGTTCGGTGTCGTAC